>NZ_JAPIYN010000015.1:24807-138402 GCF_035617725.1 Mycobacterium sp. 94-17 | reverse complement strand
ACCGCGCCCGGGTGGCCGGGCGCAGGTGGCACCGCGCCCGGCTGGCCGGGCACGGGCTGCCCGGGAGCCGGCTGGCCCGGCGCGGGTTGCCCGGGAGCCGGCTGGCCGCCCGCGGGCTGGCGCGCAGGCGGCTTGGGCTCGGCGCTCTGGGCCGGCATCGAGTTGAGCACCGGCCGGATGTAGAGGCGGGCGGTCTGACCCAGGTTGCGGGCCTCGTTGCCGTCATTACCGGGAACCGTGATGACCAGGTTGTCGCCGTCGACGACGACCTCCGAGCCGGAGACGCCGAGTCCGTTGACCCGCGCGCCGATGATCTGCTGGGCCTGCGCCAGCGCCTCACGGCTTGGCTTCGAGCCGTCGGGCGTGCGCGCGGTCAACGTGACGCGGGTGCCGCCCTGCAGGTCGATACCGAGCTTGGGAGCCGCCCGCTTGTCCCCGGTGAGAAACACCAGCAGGTAGACGCCGACGAGCATGAGCAAGAAGATCGACAGGTAGCGGGCAGGGTGCACCGGCGCCGAAGACGATGCCACGTTCCTTCTCACTCCTTGAATTCGGTTACATACCCCGGACAGAGCCTACGTGGCCCCCACTCGCCCGTTGCGCGAGCGGTCCGCCGGTTGCGGCGAGGGCAGGCAATCCCCGTCAGGAATCCGTGGCGATCGAGCCCTCGTCGGCGGAGTCGTCGCCGTCGGCCAGCTCGTCGCCGTCATCGGGCAGGATCCGGTCGCGGATCGCCAGCTTCATCCAGGTGGTCACCACACCGGGCGCGATCTCGAGGTCGACGGTGTCGTCGCTGATCTCGACGACCGTGGCCTGAAGTCCGGACGTGGTGTGCACCCGGTCGCCCGGTCGCAGCGAATCGTGGAGGTCGATGGTGGCCTGCATCGTCCGCTTCTGACGGCGCGACGCCAAGTACATGAACCCGCCCATGATGAGCAGGAACGGCAGGAACATGATCAAACTCTGCATGGACGCGCCTGTCTTTCGTCGTGAATATCGGGACCGACGGTGCGGGTACGACTCGGGCGTCGCGCACCTCGTGACGGTCCAGTGTGCCCGTTCAGTCTGGCAGGCCACGGGTCGCGACTGCCCGCACGGTGCATCAAGTGCCCGCCGGCCCCAAGCTCGATAGGCTTTGGATGCGACGTGACACGCGCGGCGCGGGGAGGAGTTGTGTGGTGGCCAGCCTCGAGCAGACCCGCCAGCTGGTCACCGAGATCCCCGGTCCGGCATCGCTGGAACTGAGCAAGCGCCGGGCGGCGGCGGTGTCGCACGCGGTGAACGTGTCGGTGCCGGTCTTCGTGGCGCGCGCCGGCGGCGGGATCGTCGAGGACGTCGACGGCAACCGGCTGATCGACCTCGGATCCGGCATCGCGGTGACGACGATCGGCAACTCGTCGCCACGGGTTGTGGAGGCGGTGCGGGCGCAGGTGGCCGAGTTCACCCACACCTGCTTCATGGTGACGCCGTATGAGTCCTACGTCGCCGTCGCCGAGACGCTCAACCGGATCACCCCCGGCGCCGGGGAGAAGCGCTCGGTGCTGTTCAACTCGGGCGCCGAGGCGGTCGAGAACGCGGTGAAGGTCGCGCGCGCGTACACGCACAAGCCCGCCGTGGTGGCGTTCAACCACGCCTACCACGGCCGCACCAACCTGACCATGGCGCTGACGGCCAAGTCGATGCCCTACAAGGGCGGCTTCGGCCCGTTCGCACCGGAGGTCTACCGCGCGCCGCTGTCCTACCCGTACCGGGACGGCCTGGTTGACAAGGAACTGGCTACCGACGGGGAGAAGGCCGCCGCGCGGGCCCTCAACGTCATCGACAGCCAGATCGGCGCCGACAACCTGGCCGCCCTGATCATCGAGCCCATCCAGGGCGAGGGCGGGTTCATCGTTCCGGCCGAGGGATTTCTGCCCACCCTGCTGGACTGGTGCCACACGAACGACGTGGTGTTCATCGCCGACGAGGTGCAGACCGGCTTCGCCCGGTCGGGCGCCATGTTCGCCTGCGAGCACGAGGGCATCGAGCCGGACCTGATCTGCACCGCCAAGGCCATCGCCGACGGCCTGCCGCTGTCGGCGGTCACCGGCCGGGCGCAGATCATGGATGCGCCGCACGTCGGCGGTCTGGGTGGCACGTTCGGCGGCAACCCGCTGGCGTGTGCGGCGGCGCTGGCCACCATCGAGACGATCGAGAGCGACGGACTGATCGAACGGGCGCGGGAGTTGGAACGGCTGATCACCGAACCGCTGCTGCGCCTGCAGACCGCCGACGAGCGGATCGGCGACGTGCGTGGCCGGGGCGCCATGATCGCGATCGAACTGGTCAAGCCGGGAACCGCCGAACCCGACAAAGAGCTGACACAGAAGCTGTCCGTGGCGGCCGCCTCGGCCGGAGTGATCGTCCTGACCTGCGGCATGTACGGCAACATCATCCGGCTGCTGCCCCCTCTGACCATCAGCGACGAGTTGCTGACCGAGGGCATCGACATCCTCGCCAACCTGCTGCGCGAGCTCTAAAACGCGGGCCCCCCGTGGGCAATCTCACAAACACCACATCGGCTACGTCATGGTGGAATACCGTTACTTTAGCTAACGTTTTATGCATCAGCGCGTGCTGCGCAAATTGACTCGCTAACTTTCATTCGCAAGGGATCTGTTATGTCGACTGCCTTTCATGACGAACAACTCGACCGTCGCGTCGAGGAACTCATCGCCAACGACCCTCAGTTCGCCGCCGCCCAGCCGGACCCGGCGATCACCGCGGCCGTCGAACAGCCCGGCCTGCGGCTGCCCCAGATCGTCCGCACCGTGCTGGACGGTTACGCCGACCGGCCGGCACTGGCGCAGCGCGCCGTGGAGTTCGTCAAGGACGCCAAGACCGGGCGGACGTCGGCCGAGCTGCTCCCCCGCTTCGAGACCATCACGTATGGCGAACTGGGCGAACGCGTTTCAGCCCTCGGCCGGGCCTGGGCCAGTGACTCGCTGAGCCCCGGCGACCGCGCCTGCGTGCTGGGCTTCAACAGCGTCGATTACACCACCATCGACATCGCGCTGGGCTCCATCGGGGCCGTGTCAGTGCCGCTGCAGACCAGCGCGTCGGCCACGTCGCTGCTGCCGATCGTCGCCGAGACCGAGCCCAGCCTGATCGCGTCGAGCGTGGACCACCTGTCCGACGCCGTCGAGCTGATCTTGAGCGGAGACCATGTGCCCGGCAAGCTCGTCGTGTTCGACTACCAGCCCGCGGTCGACGACCAGCGCGAGGCCCTGGACAACGCGGTGGCCCGACTGGCCGGCACCGACGTGGCCGTAGAGAAGCTGGCCGACGTGCTGCGGCGCGGCAAGGGCCTGCCGCCGGTTTCCGACCCGGAAACCGACGAGGACTCGCTGGCCCTGCTGATCTACACCTCCGGCAGCACCGGCGCGCCCAAGGGCGCGATGTACCCGCAGAGCAATGTGGGCAAGATGTGGCGGCGCGGCAGCAAGAACTGGTTCGGCGAGAGCGCCGCGTCGATCACGCTCAACTTCATGCCGATGAGCCACGTGATGGGGCGCGGAATTCTCTACGGCACGTTGGGCAATGGCGGCACCGCCTACTTCGCCGCCCGCAGCGACCTGTCCACCTTGCTCGAGGACCTCGAGCTGGTGCGGCCCACCGAGCTGAACTTCGTCCCGCGCATCTGGGAGACGCTGTTCGGCGAATTCCAACGCCAGGTCGAGCGCCGGCTGGCCGACGTCGCGGCCGACCGCGCCGCGGTCGAGGCCGAGGTGCTCGATGAACAGCGTCAGTACCTGCTGGGCGGGCGCTTCATCTTCGCGATGACGGGTTCCGCACCCACCTCACCGGAACTGAGGAAGTGGGTCGAGTCGCTGCTGCAGATGCACGTGATGGACGGCTACGGCTCGACCGAGGCCGGCATGGTGCTGTTCGACGGAGAGGTGCAGCACCCGCCGGTGGTCGACTACAAGCTGGTCGACGTCCCGGATCTGGGTTACTTCAGCACCGACCGGCCGCACCCGCGCGGCGAGTTGCTGCTGCGGACCCAGAACATGTTCCCCGGCTACTACAAGCGGGCCGAGACCACCGCCGGCGTCTTCGACGACGACGGCTACTACCGGACCGGCGACGTGTTCGCCGAGATCGCGCCGGACCGGCTGGTGTACGTCGACCGCCGCAACAACGTGCTGAAGCTCGCCCAGGGCGAGTTCGTAACGCTGGCCAAGCTGGAGGCCGTGTTCGGCAACAGCCCGCTGATCCGACAGATCTACGTCTACGGCAACAGCGCCCAGCCCTACCTGCTGGCCGTCGTGGTGCCAACCGAAGAAGCCTTGGCGGACAACGACATCGACGGGCTCAAGCCGAAGATCGCCGACTCGCTGCAGAAGGTCGCCAAAGAGGCCGGCCTGCAGTCCTACGAGGTGCCGCGCGACTTCATCGTCGAGACCACTGCGTTCACGCTGGAAAACGGTCTGCTGACCGGGATCCGCAAGCTGGCGTGGCCGAAGCTGAAGCAGCACTACGGCGAACGGCTCGAGCAGCTTTACGCCGACCTGGCCGCGGGGCAGGCCGACGAGCTGGCCGAACTGCGCCGCAGCGGTGCCGAGGCGCCGGTGCTGCAGACCGTCAGCCGTGCCGCGGCCGCGATACTGGGGACCGCTCTGCCCGTCGGGCAAACCGACCAGCTTCGTGACGCCCACTTCACCGACCTGGGTGGAGACTCGTTGTCGGCGTTGATATTCGGGAACCTGCTGCGCGAGATTTTCGACGTCGACGTGCCGGTGGGTGTCATCGTCAGCCCGGCCAACGACCTGGCGGCCATCGCCGCCTACATCGAGGCCGAGCGCCAGGGCTCCAAGCGGCCCACGTTCGCCGCCGTGCACGGGCGCGACGCCACGACGGTGCACGCCAGTGACCTCACGCTGGACAAGTTCCTCGACGAGGCGACCCTGGCCGCCGCCCCGAGCCTGCCGAAGCCGGCGACCGAGGTGCGCACGGTGCTGTTGACCGGCGCGACCGGATTCCTGGGCCGCTATCTGGCACTGGACTGGCTCGAGCGGATGGACATGGTCGACGGCAAGGTCATCGCGCTGGTGCGGGCCCGGTCCGACGAGGAGGCTCGCGCCCGGCTGGACAAGACCTTCGACAGCGGCGACCCGGAACTGCTCGCGCACTACCAACAGCTGGCCGCCGACCACCTCGAGGTCATCGCGGGCGACAAGGGCGAGGCCAACCTCGGCCTGGACCTTGTCACCTGGCAGCGGCTGGCCGACACGGTCGACGTCATCGTCGACCCCGCGGCACTGGTCAACCACGTGCTGCCGTACAGCGAGCTGTTCGGGCCCAACGCCCTGGGCACCGCGGAACTGCTCCGAATTGCGTTGACGTCCAAGCAAAAGCCGTTCACATACGTGTCAACCATCGGGGTGGGCGACCAGATCGAGCCGGGCAAGTTCGTCGAGAACGCCGACGTCCGGCAGATCAGCGCCACCCGCGAGATCAACGACAACTACGCCAACGGCTACGGCAACAGCAAGTGGGCCGGCGAGGTGCTGCTGCGTGAGGCACACGACCTGTGCGGCCTGCCCGTCACGGTGTTCCGTTGCGACATGATCCTGGCCGACACCACGTACGCCGGTCAGCTCAACTTGCCGGACATGTTCACCCGGCTGATGCTGAGCGTGGCCGCCACCGGTATCGCGCCCCGTTCGTTCTACGCGCTCGACGCCGACGGCAACCGGCAGCGGGCACACTACGACGGCCTGCCGGTCGAGTTCATCGCCGCGGCGATCTCGACGCTGGGAACGCAGATCCTGGACAGCGACACCGGATTCCAGACGTACCACGTGATGAACCCGTACGACGACGGCATCGGGCTCGACGCGTACGTCGACTGGCTGGTCGAGGCCGGCTATTCGATCGAGCGCATCGCCGACTACTCCGAATGGCTGCGGCGGTTCGAGACCTCGCTGCGGGCCCTGCCGGATCGGCAGCGTCAGTACTCGCTGCTGCCGCTGTTGCACAACTACCAGGAGCCGGAGAAGCCGATCAACGGCTCGATGGCACCCACCGATGTGTTCCGGGCGGCGGTGCAGGAAGCGAAAATCGGTCCCGACAAGGACATTCCGCATGTGTCCGCACCGGTCATCGTCAAGTACATCACCGACCTGCAGTTGCTCGGGCTGCTCTGAGGTAGGCCAAACAGTAAGTCGCCCAGCCCTTTTCGGGCTGGGCGACTTACTGTTTACGTCACTGTTGACGAGCTCTAGCGCTGCGGGTGGGGCCAGCGCAGGTACGCCGCGTCGGCCCCTGCGCCGGCGCGGTTAGCGCGCCACCCCCGCTTGGGCTCGGGGTCGGGCTCCGCGACGGATCGCCGCGCGGTCAGCGCGCCCGAGGACACCTCGACCGGCTCGTAGGCCGAATCCCGATAGGGCGCGACGGCCGGCACCGCTTCGGCCGGGTGGACATCGCGCGCCAGGCGCACGGCAGTGCGGGCGAGCGCGACGCCGCCCAGGAAGATGATCAGCGCGCCCAGGCCCGAGAAGTACGCGATCTCGAGCACCGCGCGCTTGCGGTCGGTCGCGGCGATCGGGTCACCGGCGGAGCCGATTCCCAGCAACGGGGCGACCTGGCCGCCCACGACGAACCAGGCGCCGGCCAGCACGGCCAGCCAGCCGCCCAGCATGGCGGTGACCCGGTTTCCGGCGACGATCAGCAATAGACCGCCCAGCACGGCCGCTGCTCCCGGCGCGACCTCCAGCCAGCCGCGGGCCGTGCTCCATGCCCAGTCCCGGTCGGGCGTGTAGGCGAAATTGAAGTGCGGACCGACAAACGGTATCAACGCCCCCCACGCCCCCAGAATGACCAGGAGCAACCCGCTGATCGTGCCGCGCGAGCGCGGCATACCGAGCCCGCGCGGTTGGCCGTCTTCTGCGTATTTCATGACATCCCCTCGTTGGATACCGGGTCTGGCTCCGGCCCGGGATGGTTACCCGGCGCCTTCTACTAGTAACCCACGCAGCAACCGAAATCCACCGCCAGCGGTGACTTTTGAGGCTGGTGGGGCTGGTGTTACCAGTGGAGGCCGAGCAGCAGGAGCGCGATGGCGACCGCCGGGAAGGTCCCCTGCGTCGCCGCGGCGCGCGCCTTGGCACGATCGGACGCGACCAGTACCAGCGCGGCCGCCGCCATCGATCCGACGCCGGCGAAGATGAGGGCGGCCCCAATACCGGTGTGCCTCAAGGCAACTGCGACGATGCCCGCGGCGGTGACGATGGCCAGGAACAAGTTGTAGAAGCCTTGGTTGAACGCGAGTTGCTTAGTGGTTTCGGCCTCGTCCGGCGTGGTCCCGAAGGTGGCGCGAGTGCGCGGAGAGGTCCAGGTCAACGATTCGATCACAAAGATGTAGACATGTAGCAACGCCGCCAATGCGGCGAATACCAATCCGGCGGTGAGCATGGCCCCTCCTCGCTGGCCGAGGCCCGCGCGACGGCCGTTTCCGCATGTCCGGACGCCGGTGCACATTACCGGCCCGCGACCGCGCGAACCAGCCTGACGCGAAACAGCGCCGGTAGCCCTCGGCTGCCGGCGCTGTCCGCCTTCGGTGGAATCGGCGCGCTAGACGCCGGCGTGGTGGTGGCGGTGGAACAGGCCGCCGCGGCGCCGGAACAGGCCACGAGCGGTGCGTTCGCGGTCCACCGGCTCGGCCGCCACGGCGTCCGCCCGTGCCGGCGCCGGAACCCCGGTCTCGTCGTACGCGGCCGGTACGGCCTCAGCCGCCACCGGCGCCGGTTGCGCCACCGCGACGTCACGCGCGTGCCGAACCGCCAGCCGCGCCACCGCGGCCCCGCCCAGGAAAACGATCAGGGCGCCCAGACCGGTGAAGTAGGTGACCTCGAGCAGCGCACGTTTGAGGTCCGTCGACGCCATCGGCTGACCGATGTCGCCGATGCCGAGGGTCGTCGCGAACGCGCGGCCGACAACGAACCAGGCGCCGCCGGCCACCGCCAGCCAGCCGCCGAGCACGGCGGTGGCACGGTTGCCGGACATCAGTACCAGCCAGCCACCCACCGCGGCGGCGACCCCGGGCAGCACTTCCAGCCAGCCCTTGGTCGTGGTCCACGTCCATGCCGGGTCGGCCAGGTACGCCCAGTCGATGTTGGGCCCGAAGAACGGCACCAATGCGCCCCACGCACCCAGCAGAATCAGGAGTAACCCGGTTAGCGCGCCACGGGTCCGTGGCATGTACAGCGCGCGAGGGCGTTCGTAGTCGTGGCGTGTGGTCCTCATCGGAACCTCCTCAGATACAGCTATCACTGGTGTGACGCTGGTTACCCGGGGGTGTCGGGGTGTAACCGGTCAGGCGGCGCGCGGGCGTTTGCTGGGGAAGCCGGAGCGGGTGCGGCCGGCCGGGCCACCCGCGGCGCCGGCCGTCTGACCTGGCCGGAACCGCGCCGGGCGCACCCGTAGGCGCGCGCTGGGCGCAAAGGTCACGATTTGGCCGCAAAACGGCCGCGCTCAGTCGAACAGGCCGGCCTGTCCGAGGCCGGTGACCCCGGCCGGCGGTGTCATGCCGAGGTGCGTCCAGGCCTGCGCGGTGGCCACCCGGCCCCGGGGAGTGCGCGCGACCATGCCCGCGCGGACCAGGAACGGCTCGCACACCTCCTCGACGGTGGCGGCTTCCTCGCCCACCGCCACGGCCAGCGTCGACACCCCGACCGGGCCGCCGCCGAAGCTGCGGGTCAGCGCCGAGAGCACCGCCCGGTCCAGCCGGTCCAGGCCCAGCTCGTCGACGTCGTACACCGCCAGCGCGGCTTTGGCGACGTCGCGGGTGATCACGCCGTCGGCGCGCACCTCAGCGAAGTCGCGAACCCGGCGCAACAACCGGTTGGCGATCCGCGGGGTGCCGCGCGAGCGCAGGGCGATCTCCTCGGCCGCGTCGCCACCGAGCTCGATGCCCAGGATCCCGGCCGAGCGGGCCAGTACCCGCTCCAGCTCGGGCGGCTCGTAGAAGTCCATGTGCGCGGTGAAACCGAACCGGTCCCGCAGCGGCCCGGTCAGCGCGCCGGACCGGGTGGTCGCGCCGACCAGCGTGAACGGCGCCACCTCCAGCGGAATCGACGTCGCCCCAGGACCCTTGCCGACCACCACGTCGACCCGGAAATCCTCCATCGCCAGGTACAGCATCTCCTCGGCGGGCCGGGCGATGCGGTGAATCTCGTCGATGAACAGCACATCGTGCTCAGCCAGGTTGGACAGCATCGCCGCCAGGTCGCCGGCACGTTCCAGCGCGGGCCCCGACGTCATCCGCAGCGCGGACCCGAGCTCGGCCGCGATGATCATCGCCAGTGACGTCTTGCCCAGCCCCGGCGGACCGGACAACAAAATGTGATCCGGTGTGCCGCCGCGGTTTTTGGCGCCCTCGAGGACGAGCTGCAGCTGCTCGCGCACCCGCGGCTGGCCGATGAACTCGCGCAGCGAGCGCGGACGCAGGCTGACGTCGATGTCGCCCTCGCCCGACGCCAGCGTGCCGGAGACCTCCCGCTCGACGTAGTCGTCCGCGTCGTCCGTCATCGGCGCCGCTCCTCCTCATCGCTGCACTCTGCATCGTCACCGACGCGCGTCATCGGCGCCGCTCCTCCTCATCGCTGCGCTCTGCATCGTCACCGACGCGCATCATCGCGACTTACCCAGCATCGACAGGGCCGAGCGCAGGGCGGCGCTCGTGGTGGCGTCGTGCTCGGCGGCCAGCACTTTGTCGGTGGCTTCCTCGGCCTGCTTGACGGCGAAACCGAGCCCGACCAGGGCCTCCACCACCGGCCCGCGGACCGCGTGGCCGTTGCGGGCCGGACCCGGCGACCCCGCTCCGGCCGCGGCACCGCCACCGACCTTGTCGCGCAGCTCCAGGACCATCCGCTCGGCGCTGCGCTTGCCGATCCCGGGCACCCGGGTCAGCGCGGTGACGTCGCCGTCGTGCAGCGCCTGGCGCAGCGCCCCCGCGTCATGCACGGCCAGGGTCGCCATCGCGAGCCGCGGCCCCACCCCCGACACCGACAGCAGCGTCAGGAACAGGTCCCGGGTGTCGGTGTCGGTGAAGCCGTACAACGTCATCGAGTCCTCGCGGACGATCATCGCGGTGATCAACCGCGCCTCGGTCCCGGTGCGCAGCGTGGACAGCGTCGACGGGGTGGCGTTCACGCGGTAGCCGACGCCGGCCGCCTCGATCACCACGTGATCGAGCGCCACCTCGAGCACCTCGCCGCGTACCGAGGCGATCACCGGGCGGCCCTCAGCTTGGCATCCAGCTTGGCCTTGTACTTCCGCCGCTGCTCGGCGGCCAACGCCTCGGCCGCGGCCATCCGGGCGATCATCGGCGCCCGCCAGCAATGGCAGATCGCGAGCGCCAACGCGTCGGCCGCATCAGCCGGTGTCGGTTTCGTTTGCAGCGCAAGGATTTTCGTCACCATCGCGGTGACTTGGGCTTTCTCGGCCGCGCCGTTGCCGGTGACCGCGGCCTTGACCTCGCTGGGGGTGTGGAAGTGCACGTCGATGCCGCGTTTGGCCGCCGCCAGCGCGACCACGCCGCCGGCCTGGGCGGTGCCCATGACCGTCGATACGTTCGTTTGGGAGAACACCCGCTCGATCGCCAGGACGTCCGGCTGGTGGGTGGCCAGCCAGTGCTCGACGGCGTCGCTGATCGCCAGCAGCCGCTGGGCCAGCGGCGCGTCGGAGGGCGTACGCACCACGTCGACGTCCAGCGCGACGACTGTCCGCCCGCGCCCGCTTTCCACGACCGACAGACCGCACCGGGTCAGGCCGGGGTCGACGCCCATCACCCGCATTCCCGCTCCCACCTAGTAGAACAGCTGTTCGATACCCTAGCGGCCGGCGCCGACAGGTCCGGGTAAGACACGCGGCCGATTCCCGCCGCGACGTTGCGTCGCCGGTCCCCGGAAATGCTGTTAGCTTTAGCCCACGCTCGCTCGAGCGATGTGGCGACGGAAGGGTTGGCGTGGGATCTCTGCTGGTCATGGTCGCTCTGGCGCTCTTCATCGCATCCGTCGTGGTGCTGGTGGTGGCTTTGCGGCGGCCCAAGCAGCCGGCCCGGCGGGCGGGCCGCCAGGATCCGCTCGCCGACGACGAGATGCCGCAGTTCGGGCCGCGCCAGCTCGGGCCCGGCGCGATCGTCAGCTACGGCGGCGTCGACTACATCGTGCGCGGGTCGGTGACCTACCGCCAAGGCCCCTTCGTGTGGTGGGAACACCTCCTCGAGGGCGGCGAGCAGCCGATCTGGTTCAGCGTCGAATCCGACGACGGACGGCTGGAACTCGCGATGTGGGTCACCCGCAAGGACGTGTCGCTGCGCCCCGGGGACACCTACGTCGTGGACGGCGTGACGTACCACGAGTCCGAACGCGGGCGCGCCTCCTACACCACCGAAGGCACCACCGGCCTGCCCGCCGGCGGCGAGATGGAGTTCGTCGACTGCACCGGCGCCGACGGGTCGGCGCTGCTCTCGTTCGAGCGCTGGGCCCCCGGCATGCCCTGGGAGGTGTCGACGGGCACGTCCGCCTCGCCCGGCGAAATCACCGTGTATTCCGCACCCCCACCCGGTTCGACGTAGGGCACAAGGTCACCCCGGTGCCCCTTCATCAGCTCGCCGTGACTCCGGCCGACGTATCCGGGGAAAAGCTCGGACTCGCGCTGAATGCGCCCCCGCCCCCGCCGCTGGCCGGCTGCCGGCTGGACCACCCCACCGGCGGCGCCGCGCTGCTGCTCGGCGTGCTCGGCGCCTCACATGTCGTTGCCGTCGAGCACGCCGGGGGGCGGTTCTCCGAGGAAATCTCTTGTACCGCACGCAGTCTCGGGGCCGACCTGCCCCGGTGCGCCGACGCGCCCGGTTACCGACTGCAATCGAACACCGCAACCCACGACGACGCGAGCTTCCGCCGGCTCGCGCGGGTTCTGCGCGGCCGTTGCTCGCGGCGGGCGGGATGGCTCGGCGGCAGCTTCCCCGGCGATGACGCCGCGCTGACCGTGCTGGCGGCCGAGCCCGACGGCGCCGGCTGGCGCTGGCAGACCTGGCACCTGTATCCGGGGCGTCCCGCCGGCACCGGCGGAACGGTGGTTCACACCGCAAGCCGGTGGCACCCGTGAGCCGCAACCGCCTCTTCGTGATCGCCGGTGTGCTCGGCGCGGCCGGGGTCGCGTGCCTGATCTTCGGAATCATCTTGCTGCAGAAGAACATTGCCTCGTATGTCGCCGCCCACTATCACGAGTACGCCCGCGACGTGAACGGGACTCGCTACCAGTGCACCGGTTCTCCGAAGCAGGTGGCCGACGCACTCGCCGACTACGCCGAACCCGACGCGCGGGCCGACAATGGCAACACCGAGTACCTGCGCTACCGCAACAACATCGTCATCGTCGGCCCCGACGGCGGCTACCCGTGCAGCATCCGCGTCGAACCGCTGAGCGCCGGATACAGCCACGGCGCCTTCATCTTTCTCGGCCCCGGGTTTTCCCCTGGATCCCCGTCGGGCGGTGCCGGAGGCACCCCGGGCGGCCCCGGCGGAACCAAGTGACTCCCACCACCGCAAAGGAGAGCACCATGTACCTCGCCGTCGAGATCGGTACCGTCGACCTCAATCCCGTGCTGAAAGGCGCGGTCGCGACAATCCTGTACTTCCTGGTCGGCATGGCCGTGCTGCTCGTCGGTTTCTACGCGGTCGACGTGCTGACCCCGGGCAAGCTGCGTCAGCTGGTGTTCATCGACCGTCGGCCCAACGCCGTGGTGGTGGCGGGCTCGATGTACGTCGCCCTGACCACCGTTATCATCACCGCGATCATCAACAGCTACAGCCAGCTGGGCCAGGGACTTCTCGGCGTGGCGGTGTACGGGCTGATGGGCGTGATCCTGCTGGGCATCGCGCTGCTGACGATGCACCTGCTCATCCCGGGCAGTTTCCACGAGCACATCGACGAACCGGAGCTGCATCCCGGATCGTTCGCGGTGGCGCTGATACTGCTCGCCGTGGGAGGGGTGACCGCGGCGGCGGTGTCATGAGCGTCGGGTCAGCGGGCGAGGCGCGGCTGTCCGAGAAGACGCCGCCTGCGGCGCCGTCGGGGCGATGGCGGGCGCTGCTGCTGGCCGCCGTGGCGGCGTGTGCGGCGTGCGGCATCATTTACGAACTCGCGCTGCTGACGCTGTCGGCCAGCCTCGACGGCGGCGGGATCGTCGCCACCTCACTGATCGTCGCGGGCTACATCGCCGCGCTGGGCGTGGGCGCACTGCTGGTCAAACCGCTGCTGGCGCACGCCGCGATCACCTTCATCGCCGTCGAGACTCTGCTGGGCATCGTCGGTGGCGTGTCGGCGACGGCGCTGTACGCGGTGTTCGCGTTCCTGTCCGTCGGGTCGACGTGGGTGCTTGCGGTGGGCACGGCGCTGATCGGTGGGCTGGTCGGTGCCGAGGTGCCGCTGTTGATGACGCTGCTGCAGCAGGGGCGCGCGGCCGTGACGAACCCGGCCGCCGATGCCGGCCGGACGCTGGCCAACCTCAACGCCGCCGACTACCTGGGCGCGCTGCTGGGCGGGCTGGTTTGGCCGTTTGTGCTGCTGCCCCAGTTGGGGATGATCCGCGGCGCGGCGGCGACGGGCATGATCAACGTGGCTGCCGCCGCCGTCGTCGCGATTTTCCTGCTGCGCCAGGTGGTTTCGATACGACAGCTGCTGCTGGCGCTGCTCGCGCTGGCCAGCGCCGCGGGGCTGCTCGCCACCCTGCTACTGCGCTCGTCCGACATCGAAATCACCAGCAGGCAAAGGCTTTACGCCGACCCGATCATCGCCTACCGGCACTCGGCCTATCAGGAGATCGTGGTGACCCGCCGCGGCGACGACACCCGGCTGTATCTCGACGGGGGCCTGCAGTTCTCCACCCGCGACGAATACCGCTACACCGAAAGCCTCGTCTACCCCGCGCTGGGTAACGATGCCACAGGCGGCCGGTCGGTGCTGGTGCTCGGCGGCGGAGACGGCCTGGCGGCCCGCGAATTGCTTCGCCAGCCAGGCGTTTCCAAGATCGTGCAGGTCGAGCTGGACCCCGCGGTGATCGACATCGCGCGCACCACCCTGCGCGCCGCCAACGGCGGCTCGCTGGACAACCCGCGGGTGGCCGTGCTGACCGAGGACGCGATGAACTGGCTGCGCCGACCGAACGTGGACCGCTTCGACGCGGTGATCGTCGACCTTCCCGACCCCGACACCCCGGTGCTGGGCCGGCTGTACTCCACCGAGTTCTACGGGCTCGTCGCCCGCGCGCTGGCTCCGGGCGGGCTGATGGTGGTGCAGGCCGGCAGCCCCTTCTCCACCCCGACGGCGTACTGGCGCACGGTATCGACGATCCGGGCCGCCGGCTACGCCGTCACGCCGTACCACGTACACGTGCCCACGTTCGGCGACTGGGGATTCGCCCTGGCGCAGCGCGCCGGGGCGGCGCCGACACCGCGGGTGCCGGTCGACGCTCCCCCGCTGCGCTACCTCAACCAGCGGGTGCTCGACGCGGCCGGCGTCTTCAGCGGCGACGTCGGCCCGCGCCCGGTGGAGCCGTCGACTCTGGACAATCCGCGCATCGTCGAGGACATGCGGCACGGGTACGAGTAGGTCCGACCTGCCTGGCCCGCCTGGTCCGCGCCGAACGTGCACTGAGGGCGAAAATTCGGCCGAAATCTCGCCCTGAGTGCACGCTGGGCGAAGCCTGCCTACTCGTCGTCGAGCTCGGCCAGCACCTCGTCGGACAGGTCGACGTTGGTCCAGACGTTCTGCACGTCGTCGCTCTCCTCCAGCGCGTCGACCAGCTTGAACACCTTGCGCGCCCCGTCGACGTCGACCGGCACGCTGACCGAAGGCTGGAAACTGGCCTCGGCGGAGTCGTAGTCGATGCCGGCGTCCTGCAGCGCGGTGCGCACCGCCACCAAATCGGTGGGTTCGGAGATGACCTCGAAGCTCTCGCCGAGGTCGTTGACGTCCTCGGCGCCGGCGTCCAGCACGGCGGTCAGCACGTCGTCCTCGGACAGGCCGTCCTTTTCCAGCGTGACGACGCCCTTACGGGTGAACAGGTAGGACACCGACCCGGGGTCGGCCATGTTGCCGCCGTTGCGTGTCACCGCCACCCGGACCTCGCCGGCCGCGCGGTTGCGATTGTCGGTGAGGCACTCGATCAGCACCGCCACACCGTTCGGCCCGTAGCCCTCGTACATGATGGTCTGGTAGTCGGCGCCGCCGGCTTCCTCACCCGCGCCGCGCTTGCGGGCCCGCTCGATGTTGTCGTTGGGCACCGAGGTCTTCTTGGCCTTCTGGATGGCGTCGTACAGCGTCGGGTTGCCCGCCGGGTCACCCCCGCCGGTACGGGCGGCGACCTCGATGTTCTTGATCAGCCGGGCGAACTCCTTGCCGCGGCGCGCATCCTTGACGGCCTTCTGGTGTTTGGTGGTGGCCCACTTGGAATGGCCGCTCATCGGTGTGTTCTACCTCTTCTGTCACGTAAAGTTCGCCGCCGAGTCTACGTGGATGCCGGCAGCACACCGTCGGGCGGGAAGTATCCCGGCACCCATCGCTCGATGAGTTCCGCGTACGCCGTCGTGGCGTCCAGCTGCACGGCCACGCCCAGCAGCCCGCCGAGGGTGCGTAGCAGCATGACGTAGCCGGGCGGGATGGTCATCTGCCGGGCCATCTTCAACCGGTCGCCGAATCCGTCGGCCAGCGGATCGGTGGTGACAAGCGCCGACCTGCGGAACCATTTGCGGGTGAAGTGGAACTCGCCGGAGCGCAACGGGTCGATGTAGGGCCACAACGGCTGCAGGTACTCCACCAGCTGCTCGGCGGTCAGTTCGTAGCCGGCCGGCATGAAGCCGAGCTCCTTGAGCAGCCGGATCACCTGGTCCCACTGTTCGTCGCGCGCCCAGCACAGCAACTCACCGAAGCCGGCCGGGATGCCGCCGCGATGCTGGGCGACGGCACCGAAGTCGATGACACCCAGGCGACCGTCGGGCAGCAGCATGAAGTTGCCCGGGTGCGGATCGGCGTGCACGAGGCCGAGCCGCGCCGGCGCGCTGAGGGTGAACTCGATCAACAACCCGGCCACCGAATCACGCTCGGCCTTGGTCCCCTCGGCGATGACCGCGGACAGCCGCCGCCCCTCCAGCCACTGCGACACCATGACCTTCGGGGCGCTGGCGACCACGGCGGGCACCGCGAACTTCGGGTCGCCGGCGAAGGCCTTGGCGAAGGCGCGCTGGTTCTCGGCCTCCTGGCGGTAGTCCAACTCCGCTTCCAGGGTGTCGTTGATCTCGGCCACCAGCCGGTCCACGTCGGCGCCCGGCACCACCTGCTTGGCGATCCAGCTGAACCGCTGGATCAGTTTGAGGTCCGCGCGCAAAGCCTCGTCGGCGCCCGGATATTGGATCTTGACGGCCACCTCGCGACCGTCGTGCCAGACGCCCCTGTGCACCTGGCCGATGCTCGCCGAGGCGACGGCGGTGTCGTCGAAGGTTTGGAAACGGTCCCGCCACTTGATACCCAGCTGGGCGTCCAGCACCCGGTGCACCTTGGCCGCCGGCAGCGGCGGGGCCTCGCTCTGCAGCTTGACCAGGGTCTCGCGGAACGGCTCGGCGAACTGCGGCGGTATCGCGGCCTCCATCACCGACAGCGCCTGTCCGACCTTCATGGCGCCGCCCTTGAGCTCGCCGAGCACCTTGAACATCTCGTCGGCGGCCTTCTCCAGGAGCGCGGCGTTGACCTCGTCCTTGGATTGGCCCGTCATGCGCTTGCCGACGCCCAGGGCCGCGCGCCCGGCAACCCCGGCCGGCAGGCTCGCCAGCTTCGCGGCGCGGCGCAGGCCTCCCCGTTTGATGTCTGCCATGGACACATCATGCCCGGTCGACCGCGGGTGTCGTCCACGCTCAGCCGGTGACGAGGTCGACGAACAGGTGGTGGATGCGCCGGTCGCCGGTCATCTCGGGATGAAACGCCGTGGCCAGCTTGCGGCCCTGCCTGACGGCGACGACGTGCCCGGCCGCGCTGGCCAGCACATCGACGCCCGCACCGGCGCGCTCGACCCAGGGCGCGCGGATGAACACCGCGCGCACCGGGTCGCTCAGCCCCGCGAACGGGATGTCACCCTCGAACGAATCGACCTGTCGTCCAAAAGCGTTGCGCCGCACCGTCATATCGATCGCGTGCAGCGGCAGCGCCGCGCGCCCGCCCGCGCCGGCATCGAGGATCTCGCTGGCGAGCAGGATCATCCCGGCGCAGGCGCCGTAGGCGGGCAGCCCGTCGGCCAGCAGTCCCCGCAACGGCTCGAGCAGGCCGAGATCGAGCAGCAGG
The DNA here is from genome assembly GCF_035617725.1 of Mycobacterium sp. 94-17. NCBI lineage: Bacteria > Bacillati > Actinomycetota > Actinomycetes > Mycobacteriales > Mycobacteriaceae > Mycobacterium > Mycobacterium sp. 94-17. The sequence continues at coordinate 121,023 of NZ_JAPIYN010000015.1, read as the reverse complement.
TGGCTCATGGTGGTGGATTCCCCGCCGGGAATGACCAGCCCGTCGATCGCCTCGAGCTCGGCGCGCCGGCGCACCGGCATCGACTCGGCCCCGGCCTCGCGCAGGGCCGCCAGGTGCTCGCGGGTGTCGCCCTGCAGCGCCAGCACCCCGATCCGCGGCGAACTCACTCGCTGGTCGGCTGGTACCCGCGTTTGAAGCGGGTCAGCCCCTCCTGCACGACGGCCGCGACCATCTCGCCGGACTGCGTGAAGATCTTGCCCTGGCACAGCGAGCGGCCGCCGCTGGCCGACGGCGAGCTCTGGTCGTACAGCAGCCACTCGTCGGCCCGGAACGCCCGCATGAACCACATCGCGTGGTCCAGCGACGCCACCTGCAGGTGTTCCCGCACGTCGAGGTGGTTGACCTGCGCCGAACCCAGCAGCGTCAGGTCGCTCATGTAGGCCAGCGCGCAGATGTGCAGCACCGGGTCGTCCGGTAGCGGGTCACGGTGGCGGAACCACACCTGCTGCTGGGAGGCCTTGCCCGGCGACAGCTGCAGGCGCTCGCGCGGCACGATGCAGACGTCCCACTCCTCGAACTGCCGGAATCCGGCGTCGTCGAAGACCTTGATCGAGTTCAGCCCGGGCAGACCGTCCGGCGGCGGCGCGGCCGGCATCGCGTCCTGGTGATGGATGCCTTCCTGATCGGTGTGGAAGGACGCCCCCATGCTGAAGATGACTTCCCCGTGCTGGATGGCGTTGACCCGCCTGGTGGCGAACGAGCCGCCGTCGCGGGAGCGCTCGACGATGAACACCGTGCGCGCCAAAGCGTCGCCGGGCCGCAGGAAATACCCGTGCAGCGAGTGGACCTGGTAGCGCGGCTCGACGGTGCGTACCGCCGACACCAGCGACTGGCCGGCCACATGCCCCCCGAAGGTGCGCTGCAGGAATCCCGACTCCGGGCTGAAGATGCTGCCGCGGTAGATGTTGACCTCGAGCTGCTCGAGATCGAGGATCTCTTCGATCGCCACAATTAGCCTTGGGCTTACCAGCCGCGTTCGGCCAGCCGGTGCGGCTCCGCGATCTGCTCGACATTGATGCCGACCATCGCCTCGCCCAGCCCGCGCGACACCTTGGCCAGCACGTCGGGGTCGTCGTAGAAGGTGGTCGCCTTGACGATCGCGGCGGCGCGCTGGGCGGGATCGCCGGACTTGAAGATGCCCGAGCCCACGAACACGCCCTCGGCGCCGAGCTGCATCATCATCGCCGCGTCCGCCGGGGTGGCGATGCCGCCCGCGGTGAACAGCGTCACCGGCAGCTTGCCGGCCCGCGCCACCTCGACGACGAGGTCATGGGGGGCCTGCAATTCCTTTGCGGCAACATACAATTCGTCTTCGGCCAGCGAAGACAGCCGACGGATCTCGCCGCCGATCGCCCGCATGTGCGTGGTCGCGTTGGAGACGTCGCCGGTGCCGGCCTCACCCTTGGACCGGATCATGGCCGCACCCTCGCTGATGCGGCGCAGCGCCTCACCCAGGTTGGTCGCCCCGCACACGAATGGCACGGTGAACTTCCATTTGTCGATGTGGTGGGTGTAGTCGGCGGGAGTGAGCACCTCGGACTCGTCGACGTAGTCCACGCCGAGGCTCTGCAGGATCTGCGCCTCGACGAAGTGGCCGATGCGGGCCTTGGCCATCACGGGGATGGTCACGGCCGAGATGATGCCCTCGATCATGTCGGGGTCGCTCATCCGCGACACCCCGCCCTGGGCTCGGATGTCGGCGGGCACCCGTTCCAGCGCCATGACGGCGACGGCGCCGGCGGCCTCGGCGATCTTGGCCTGCTCGGGGGTGACGACGTCCATGATCACGCCGCCCTTGAGCATCTCGGCCATGCCGCGTTTGACCCGCGCCGTTCCGGTTCGCCCGTCGCCGTTCGGTGGGGGGGCCGTATTCACTGCTTGATCTCCTTCAACCGTTGTCGACCCAGTCTAATGAGGCACTTCGGCCCGCGTTGACTCCACCGAGTCAGCGGATGGACAGCAGCGGCCCGGGGGTGCGGCCGCCGGACAGCGCGGCCGCTTCGGTGAGCAGTCCGGATAGTTGCATGGGATATACCGTCTCCCCCGCCGCGACCAGCTCGGCGATGTCGGCAGCGTCACACCAGCGGTGGCCGTGGATGTAGCTGTGTTCCAACTCGGTGCGGCCCACGCGGGACGGCTCGAACCGGCGGGTGCGGTAGACGAAGTAGAACTCCTCACTGTCGATCAGCGAGCCGTTGAACTCGAACACCTCGTCGCGCCGCCACACCGGCCCGACCATCTCGGCCGGCGCGACCCGCAGGCCCGTTTCTTCGGCCAGCTCCCGCGCGGCGGCCTCGGCCAGCCGCTCCCCGTGCTGCACCTCGCCGCCCACGGTGAACCACCACTTCGGCGCGTGCCGGTCGGCGAGCGCGGGATCCGACCCGCACAGCAGCAGGACGGCGCCGGTGTCGTCGAGCAGCACGACGCGCGCCGACGTGCGGTGGTTGAGGACGCCGTGCTCGCCGTGGGCCAGCGCGTGCGGGCGCTCGACGATCTCGAAATAGCCGGGCAGCGCGGCGGTCCCGCCGAGGTGGAACAGCCGCACCAGGGGCCGGTCGGCGAGTGCCAGGGTGTCGCGGACCGCGTGGTTGTGGAAGCGGCGGGCCAGCACGACCCGGGCCTCGGCGTCGGCCAGCTCGGCGATCAGGCCGGCCGGCAGCGATGCCGGATCGACGGCGGCCAGCGCGGCCGACAGCTCGTTCTCGGCGTTTTCCCGCGCGGCCCGGGGCGCCCCCTCCGCGGCATCGGCGAGCGCCGCCAGCCAGCGGCCTTCGGACGCACCGCCGTAGGCGTCGATGGCGACGGCGCGCGCCACCACCGCGCGTCGCGCCAGGGCACCGTCGAGCGCCTGCCATGACAGGTCGTAGCGCACGTGCAGGCGGTCCAGCCGATTCGCCGTCCGGTACGCCCAGGCGCCGACGATCGCGAGCACCGCGACGAACACCGCGATGGCGACTATCAGCCATGTCATCAACTGGCCACCTCAACCTTGGCGCCGGACGCGGCGACCGTCTCGTAAACCCGCATGATCTGGCTGGCTACCACCGACCAGTCGTAGCGCTGGACGGCTACCGAACCGGCCGTCACGTAGCGTTCCCGCAGCACATCATCCTCCAGCACCGCGATCAGCGCATCGGCAAGCGCATCGCCGTCGCCGACCGGCACCAGCCAGCCCGCGTCGCCGTTGCACAGCACGCGCCGGAACGCGTCCAGGTCGCTCGCCACCACCGGGGTACCCGCAGCCAGCGCCTCGACCAGGACGATGCCGAAACTCTCCCCGCCGAGGTTGGGCGCGCAGTACACGTCGGCGCTGCGCATGGCCGACGCCTTCCCCGCGTCGTCGACCTGGCCGAGGAAGCGGATGCGTTCGACCAATTCGCCTGCCTGGTCGCGCAATTCGTCCTCGTCGCCGCGGCCCACGATGAGCAACTGCACGTCGGGGAAACGCTCGATCAGACCCGGCAGCGCGTCGAGCAACACCGACATGCCCTTGCGCGGCTCGTCGTAGCGGCCCAGGAACAGCACCGTCTTGCCGGCGCGTGGGTAGCCGTCCAGGAGCGGCGCCGAGGCGAACGAGGCGACGTCGACGCCGTTGGGAATCTCCACCGCGTCGGTGCCCAGCGCCTCCATCTGCCAACGACGGGCCAGGTCGGAGACCGCGATGCGCCCGACGATCTTCTCGTGCATGGGCCGCAGAATGCCCTGAAACACCGTCAGCGTCAGCGATTTGGTGGTCGACGTGTGAAACGTCGCCACGATCGGGCCCTCGGCGATGTTGAGGGCGAGCATCGACAGGCTCGGCGCGTTGGGCTCGTGCAGATGCAGCACGTCGAAATCGCCTTCGGCGAGCCACTTTTTGACCTTGCGGTGGGTGGCAGGCCCGAACCGCAGCCGGGCCACCGACCCGTTGTAGGGAATCGGGACGGCCTTGCCCGCCGAGACGACGTAGTCGGGAAGCGCGGCGTGCGGCGACGACGGCGCAAGCACGCTGACGGTGTGTCCCCGGCCGCGCAACACCTCGGCCAGCTGCAGGACGTGCGACTGGACCCCGCCCGGGACGTCGAACGAGTAGGGGCAGACCATCCCGATCCGCATCAGCCGTCCTTCAGCCGGGCCCGCTTGGCTTCGGGAAGGTCGGCCAGCCACTGCGGCTGCATCATGTGCCAGTCCTGGGGGTAGGCGGCGATGTTCTTCTCGAATTGGTCGGCCATCGCCTGGGTGATCGCGCCGACGTCGCCGCCGCTGCAGTCCAGGGGCGGGTGGATGGAGACGGCCCACCCCGGGCCGTCGAACCAGCAGTGCGCCGGCAGCAGGTCCGCACCGGTCGCGATCGCGAGCTTGGCCGGTCCGGCCGGCAGCCTGGTCGGCTCCCCGAAGAAGTCGACCTGCACCCCGGTGCGGGTGAGGTCGCGCTCGGCCATCAGGCACACGACCCGGTTGGCGGCCAACCGATCACACAGCACCTCGAACGGCGGCCGCTCACCGCCGGACAGGGGCAGCACCTCGAAGCCCAGCCGTTCGCGGTACGCGATGAAACGCCGGTACAGCGACTCGGGTTTGAGTCGCTCGGCGACCGTGGTGAAGGTGCCGTGCGTCTGCGCCAGCCATACCCCCGCCATGTCCCAGTTACCGCTGTGCGGCAACGCGATCACCGCGCCGCGGCCGCCGGCCAGCGCCGCCTCCACGTTGTCTCGCCCCAGGACCGAGTCGTGCAACTCGCGGCCCAGCTGGGCCAAATCCATGCCAGGCAGCCGGAACGCCTCACGCCAGTAGCGCGCGTAGGAGGCCAGCGAGGCCCGCATCAGCGAGTCCGGCACGTCCTCGGGCAGCACACGCAAGACGCGAGCCAGGTTCTTGCGCAACTGGTTTGGTCCGCCGCCGCGGGCGGCGTAGCGCGCCCCAGCCTCGAAGGCGTTGCGGGCGGCGAACTCCGGCATCGCGCGCACCGCCATCCAGCCGGATGCGTACGCCCAGTCGGCGCCCGCCCCGCCCGTCAGCCGGCCGACCGCACGGCCCGCCAGCCGGCGCAGCGCGCGGGGTTGCGCCCCAATGGTTTTCATGCCCGGCGGCGTGGGGATCATGGCTCACTCACCAGCCGGTCGGTCGCGCCCGGGGAGGTGCGCACCGCGTGCAGCCGCTGCGCGCAGGTGACCAGGCTGGCCACCGCCAGCACCCACATCGCGACCGGCAGCGCGGGCGGCCACGCGATGAACGGGAAGTCGGACACGCCCGCACCGGCCAGCACGATGATCAGCCGTTCCGGTCGTTCGATCAGACCGCCGTCGCCGCGCAGCCCGCTGGCTTCGGCGCGGGCCTTGATGTAGGAGATCACCTGCGACGTCACCAGACAGATCAGCGTGGCGGCCGCGAGCAGCTTGTCGTGCAGGCCGAAGACGATCCACCACAGCAGCCCGCAGAACACCGCGCCGTCGCTGACCCGGTCACAGGCAGCGTCCAGCACCGCGCCGAACCGGGTGCCGCCGCCGCGTTCCCGGGCCATCGCCCCGTCGAGCATGTCGAAGAGGACGAAGAACCAGACCACCAGCGCGCCGGCGAAGAGCTTGCCCATCGGGAACAGCGTCAGCGCGCCGGCCACCGCGACGATGGTGCCCAGGATCGTGACGGCGTCGGGGGTCAATCCGATCCGCAGGCATGCCCTCGCGGTCGGGGCGGTGAGCCGCGCGAACGCCGCCCGCGACAGGAACGGCACCTTACTCATCGGCGCCGCTCCTCATCGCCACGCACTGCATCGTCTTCGGCGCGACTCATGATTGCCTGGTCCACTCGGTGGCCAGCAGCCGGCGCGTCTCACGCAGCAACTGTGGGATCACCTTCGACCCGCCGATGATGGTGATGAAGTTCGCGTCGCCACCCCAGCGCGGCACCACATGCACGTGCAGGTGTTCGGCCAGCGAGCCGCCGGCCGATGTCCCCAGGTTCAGGCCGACGTTGAAACCGTGTGGCCGCGAAACGTTCTTGATGACGCGAATTGCCTTCTGAATGAACGACATCAGCTCGGCGCTCTCCGGCTCGGTCAGATCCTCGAGCTCGGAGACCCGCCGGTAGGGCACCACCATCAAGTGTCCGGGGTTGTACGGGTAGAGGTTGAGCACGGCGTAGACGAGCTCGCCGCGGGCGACCACCAAACCCTGCTCGTCGGTCAGCTGCGGAATGTCGGTGAACGGCTGCTCGCTCTTGCCCGACGCGTCGGCGTCACGCTTCATCGGCGCTTCGGCCAGATACGTCATCCGGTACGGCGTCCACAACCGCTGCAGGTGATCCTGCTCGCCGACACCCCTGTCCAGGATGGTGTCGTCGGCGCCCTGCTCGGCGGGTTCGCGATCACTCACGGTCACTCATCACTTGAGACTTTCACGAGTTCGGCTGTGGGCACAGCATTCTCGCGGTCGGCAATCCACTTCACGATCGCGTCGACCGCACTGTCGCGGGGCACGCCGTTGATCTGTGTGCGGTCGCCGAAACGGAAACTGACCGCGCCGGCCTGCACGTCGCGGTCACCGGCGAGCAACATGAACGGCACCCGCTGGGCGGTGTGGTTGACGATCTTCTTGGCCATCCTGTCGTCGCTGGCGTCGACCTCGACCCGCACACCATGCGACTTGAGCTGTGCAGCAACGCTTTCCAGGTAATCCACGTGCTCGTCGGCGACCGGGATGCCGACCGCCTGCACCGGCGCCAGCCACGCCGGGAACGCCCCCGCGTAGTGCTCGGTGAGGATGCCGAAGAACCGCTCGATCGAGCCGAACAGCGCGCGGTGAATCAGCACCGGCCGCTGCCGCGACCCGTCGGGCGCGGTGTATTCGAGCTCGAACCGGTCCGGCATATTGAAGTCGAGCTGAATGGTCGACATCTGCCAGGCGCGGCCCAACGCGTCCTTGACCTGCACCGAGATCTTCGGGCCGTAGAACGCCGCGCCGCCGGGGTCGGGAACGAAATGCAGCCCGGAAGCCTCCGCGACCCCGCGCAGCACGTCGGTGGCCTCGTCCCACATCTCGTCGGAGCCCGAGTACTTCTCCGGATCCTTGGTGGACAGTTCCAGGTAGAAGTCGTTGAGCCCGTACTCGGCCAACAGGTCGAGCACGAAGCGCAGCAACGAGGTCAGCTCGCCGCGCATCTGCTCGCGGGTGCAGTAGATGTGGGCGTCGTCCTGGGTCATGCCGCGCACCCGGGTCAGCCCGTGCACCACGCCGGACTTCTCGTAGCGGTACACGCTGCCGAATTCGAAGAGCCGCAACGGAAGCTCGCGGTACGAGCGGCCGCGGGACCGATAGATCAGGTGGTGCATCGGGCAGTTCATCGGCTTGAGGTAGTAGTCCTGCCCGGGCTTGCGCACCGTGCCGTCCACGTTGAACTCCGCATCGAGGTGCATCGGCGGGTACATGCCGTCGGCGTACCACTCCAGATGGCCCGACGTGATGTACAGCTGCTCCTTGGTGATGTGCGGGGTGTTGACGAACTGGTAGCCGGCCTCGATGTGCTTGCGCCGCGAGTACTCCTCCAGCTCGCGGCGGATGATGCCGCCCTTGGGATGGAAAACCGCCAGGCCCGAACCGATTTCGTCGGGAAAGCTGAACAGGTCCAGCTCGGCGCCCAGCCTGCGGTGGTCGCGGCGCTGCGCCTCCTCGATCAGCTCGAGGTGGGCGTCCAGCGCCTCCTGCGACTCCCACGCGGTGCCGTAGATGCGTTGCAGGCTGGCGTTGCTCTGGTCGCCGCGCCAGTAGGCGGCCGAGCTGCGGGTGAGCTTGAACGCCGGGATGTGTTTGGTGGTCGGGATGTGCGGACCGCGGCACAGGTCGCCCCAAACCCGTTCCCGGGTACGGGGATTGAGGTTGTCATAGGCGGTGAGCTCGTCGCCGCCGACCTCCATGATGTCGGGATCTCCCGACTTGTCGTCGACGAGTTCGAGCTTGTACGGCTCGTCGGACAGCTCGGCGCGCGCCTGGTCTTTCGACTCGTAGACGCGTCGCTGGAACAGCTGGCCCTCTTTGACGATCTGGCGCATCCGCTTTTCCAGCTTCGCCAGATCCTCCGGCGTGAACGGCTCCGGCACGTCGAAGTCGTAGTAGAAGCCGTCGGTGATGGGCGGCCCGATGCCGAGCTTGGCTTGCGGGAACAGCTCCTGGACGGCCTGGGCCAACACGTGTGCGGCCGAATGCCGGATGACGCTGCGGCCCTCGTCGGTGTTGGCGGCCACCGGAACGATGACGGCGTCGGCCTCGGGCGACCAGCTCAGGTCGCGCAGGGCCCCGGACTCGTCGCGCACCACCACGACGGCATCGGGCGTGCCCCGCCTGGGCAGCCCCGCTTCGCCGACCGCGGCGGCCGCGGTGGTGCCGGCGGGCACCCGGATCGGGGCAGCCGGACCGGGCTGTGCTGCGGCACTCATGAGGCTGGTTTCTCCACGGATGGACTTCGGAATGAACGCTGCCATGCTATCGGGGCGGACCTCGTAGAACTCAAGCCGTCAACGGTCCGGGGTCCCCCCGCCGCTATCGCGACACATAAACCACCAACACGCGCCGGTGCGGGAGTGCATGGTTTATGTTTCGCCCCGGCGTGGCCGGCCCCATCAGGGTTGTCCCGGCTTGAGCCGCACGAACAGTGCGTCGGCCTCGGTCAGCAGGGTGTCGCCGTCGGTCAGCCGGCCGGACACGAAGACCTTGCGTCCGTCCACGCTGTCGACTCCCGCACTGAATTGCAGCTCCTTGTCGATCGGCACGATGTTGCGGTAGTCGATCTTGAGGTAGGCGGTGCGCTGGCGCCGGCTGCCGGTGAGCAGCACGGCGGTCAACCCGAGGACGGTGTCGAAGAGCATGCCGAGCGAACCGCCGTGCACGGCGCCGTTGCGGCCGAGGTGAAACCGGGCGAACCGGGCCCGGCCCTCTACGCGGCCATCGTCGGTTTTGCGGGCATGCATCGGGATGGTCAGCAGGTTGCCGCGCACGGGCAGGTCCATGCGACGGCCGGAGGGCGAGTGCCATTCGTCGGCGTCGTACGGGGTGAGTAGCGCCGACAGTCGCTCCAGCGTGTCGGCGGCCTCGGTGATGACCTCGTCGGGCGCGTCGACGGCCCGGGCGTGGTCCTGCAGCCTGCGCACCGCGTCAATGAACCGGCCGTAGTCGGGGCCGCCCTTGGTCGTCGGCTCCGGTGGATTGAACCCGCCGCCGGGGTGTCGCTGCTGTTCGGCCACCACCACACCGTATTGCCCGGCGGACGGGCTTACGCGCGGTGGTTAGGCCGGCTGGCGCGCCCCCGCGGCGGACAGCTCTTCGAACTCGTCGTCGGACAGCTCGATCTCGGCGGCGGCGACGTTCTCCTCCAGGTGCGCGACCTTGGACGTCCCGGGGATCGGCACCATCACCGATGAGCGCTTCAGCAACCAGGCCAACGCCAGTTGCGACGGCGACGCGTGGTGGTCGGCGGCGATGCGCTGCAGCGGGCCGTCTGCGGCGGCCAGCGGCCCGGCGGCCAACGGGAACCACGGGATGAACGCGATGCCCTGTTTGGCCGATTCGTCCAGCAGGGGCTCGGCGCCGCGGGACGTCAGGTTGTACATGTTCTGCACCGAGACGATCTCAGTGATCCGCAGCGCGTCGTTGAGCTGGTCGACACCGATCTCGGACAGGCCGATGTGGCGGACCTTGCCCTCGTTCTTCAACGCGAGCAGCTCGCCCACCTGATCCTCCAGCGGGAAGTTGGAGTCGATGCGGTGCAGCTGGAACAGGTCGATGGTCTCCACGCCGAGCCGGCGCAGGCTCATCTCGCATTCCTGGCGCAGGTAGCTCGGATTGCCCAACGGAATCCAGACATCCGGGCCGGTGCGCAGCAGCCCCGCCTTGGTCGCGATCACCAGACCGTCGTACGGATGCAGCGCCTCGCGGATGATCTCCTCAGACACGTACGGCCCGTACGAGTCGGCGGTGTCGATGAAGTTCACCCCGAGTTCGACGGCGCGCCGCAGCACCCGGACGCATTCGTCGCGATCGTCGGGCGGGCCCCACACGCCCTTCGCCGTCAGGCGCATGGCGCCGAAGCCGAGCCGGTTGACGGTCAGGTCGCCACCGAAGGTGAATGTTCCGGATGCCCCGGCAACGGTTTTCGAGTTTTCTGCGGTCACTGTTACGACCGTACGCGCCGCACGTCTGGCCGTGGCAAGCTGAGCGCGTGGACCTGCGCGCGCTCGAGGGACTCCCGCTGACCTACGCCGAGGTGGGGGCGACGGCCTCCGGCGACCTGCCGGCCGGATACGACCATCAGCACGCCGAGCGCCAAATCGGCACGGGCCGACCGCGTTTCGAGCAAGCGGCGGCCGCCGTCATGCGCTGGGGCATGCAGCGCGGGTCCGGGCTGCGGGTGCGGGCCAGCTCCGAGATCGCCGTCGTCGACGCGGTGCTGGTGGTGAAGCTGGGATTTCTGCCTGCGCCGTGCCGCGTCGTCTACGTCGTCGACGAACCCGACATCCGCGGCTTCGGGTACGGCACGCTGCCGGGCCATCCGGAGGCCGGCGAGGAGCGCTTCGCGGTTCGCCACGACCCGGCCACCTCGGCGGTTTACGCCGAGGTGTCGGCCTTCTCCCGGCCCGCGACGTGGTGGAGCAAGGCGGGCGGGCCGGTGGTGAAGGTGGGCCAGCGCCTCATCGCCAGGCGCTACCTGCGCGCCGTCTGACTGTGGCTTGCGACGCCGTGCCCGACGCTGCCGTTGTGCACGCCCTGCGCTAGCCGGGCCAGCGCGACGGCGCCGACGAGTAACCCGAGGTCGCGCAGCGCGACGTCGTAGCAGCCGGGCCCGGTGACCAGGTCGAGGATGATGCCGGTCAGCCAGGCCGTCACCACCCAGGCGCCGAACCGCGGGGCCACCGCCACCAGCACCCCGGCCACGATCTCGATGACACCCACCAGGTACATGCACTCGTCGGCCGTCCCGGGCACCAGAGCGTCGATCCAGCCGGCCAGATACTTACTCCAGTGCTGCGGGTCGGTGAGCAGGTTGAAGAATTTGTCCAGCCCCATGGCGATGGGCGCAATGGTGAACACGGTGCGCAGCGCGAGATACGCCGAGTAGGCGGGGTCTTTCAGCTGATCGGCCAGGGCGGGCGTCGAGGTGACTTGGTCGGTGCTCATGGCAGCCTCCATCTCTAAAGGATAATAGTTTGAACGTTAGATCGGGTTAAACTGTAGCGTCAAGTATTTTGTCTGTTAGAAATGGCGGTCGAATGGACGACGCGGACGCCCTGCAGCGCGCCGCCGCCGGCATCGGCGCGCTCGCCGATCCGGTGCGCCGGCAGCTCTATCAGTTCGTGTGCGCCCAGCGGGGACCGGTGAGCCGTGACCAGGCGGCCGACGCTGTCGGAATCCCCCGCCACCAGGCGAAGTTCCACCTGGACCGGCTCACCGCCGAGGGCCTGCTGGAGTCGGATTACGCGCGCCTGACGGGCCGCTCCGGCCCCGGTGCCGGACGCACTTCCAAGCTGTATCGCAGGGCGCGCCGAGACATCGCGGTCAGCCTTCCGCAGCGCGAGTACGAGCTGGCGGGGCTGTTGATGGCGACGGCCATCGCGCGCTCGGCCGCTACCGGCGAGCCGGTTGCCGAGGTGCTCAACCGCGTCGCCCGCGAGTACGGGCAGGCGATCGGCGCCAGTGGGACCCCGGGGCCGGCGCCGCCGGATGCCGCGGCCGCGCTGGAGCGCGCGGTCGGGCTGCTCCGCCGATACGGCTACGAGCCGCGCCTGTGCGGCGGTGACGTCGAGCTGGCCAACTGCCCGTTCCACGCGCTGGCACAGGAGCAGACGGAGCTGGCCTGCACGATGAACCACGCGCTCATCACCGGTGTGGCCGACGCGCTGGCACCGCACGGTCCCGACGCCCGGCTCCGCCCCGGCCGGGACCGGTGTTGCGTCGTGCTCACCTGCGGTACGTAGGGTCTAGAACTCCTAAGCCCCCCAGCGGGACAGCAATTCCTCGGCGCCCCCGCACATCTCGTCGATGACGTCGGCGACCGATGCGTCATTGCGGATCATCCCGACGCCCTGACCGGCATCCACGGGCGCGATCCGGCAGTCGCCGGCGGCGATTGCGGCGGCCAGCTCGTCACAGGCCGGCGCGTCGAGCGCCTCCTCGTGGCCGGTCCAGTGTTCGACGAAGTCGTTGCTCAACACCCGCGACGGAAACCGCGCCGGCCAGGGCAACCCCTTGGCTACGTCGAAGACCCGGGTGACTGCGGTGTCGGTTTCGGTGGCCGTGACCAGGGCGCGACGGCCGGCGTCACCGGTCAGCGCTTCCGGGCACGCCGACAGCCGGGTGCCCACCCACGCCCCGCTTGCCCCGGCGGCCAGCACCGCGGCCAGGCCGCGCGCCGAGGCGACCCCGCCACCGGCCAGCACCGGGACGGAGACGGCATCCAGAACGGCGTCCAGCAGCGGCAGCAGCCCCAGCTTGTCCTCGCCGTGCCCGCCGCCCTCGGACCCGCGCGCGACCAGGATGTCGACGCCGGCGTCGACGGCCCGCCTTGCCCCTACGCCGTCGTAAACCTGTGTGACGGTAAGGATTCCGGCGTCATGCGCCTTGGCGACCCACGACCATTCGGTGCCGAAACTCACCGACAGCAGGGCCGGCCGGGCGGCCAGCGCGTCCTCGAGCAGTCCGGGCTCGTTGCGCATCACCCAGTCGACCATGCCGATGCCGAACCGGCCGTCGACGTGCCGTAGCTGCTCGGCGAGGAGCTCCTTGGTGGCGACGCTGCCCATGCCGACCATGCCGAGGCCACCGGCGGCGCTGACCGCCGCGGCCAGGCGGCCGCCGGCGACCCCGCCCATCGGGGCGTTGACGATGGGAACCCGCAGTCCGAAATCTTTCGACCAGGGCGTCGACAGCATCGGCGGCTAGTGCGCCGACGGGATGGTCTTCAGGACGGTCAGCAGGATCACCGAATCCTCGACCGCGTGCAGGGCGTGTCGTTCGGGGGGAATCGCGACGTAGTCGCCGGCCTTGCCGTCCCAGGCGTCGCCTCCGGTCGTCAGCCGCACGTGGCCCCGCAGCACCTGCAGGGTCGCCTCTCCGGGGCTGTCGTGTTCGGAGAGGTCGTGACCGGCCAGCAGGGCCAGCACGGTCTGGCGAAGCTCGTGGGTGTGGCCGCCGTGGATCGTGTGGGCGGCCCGTCCGCTGTGCGATTGCTTGGCCTCGGCGATCTTTTCGGACGAAAGGTCGGTCAGCGAAATGGAATCCATGGTGGTCCTTCCAAGTTTGCACGGCCCTCGCGGGTCTCGAGGGTTGCTGTTAACCGCTGACTAGCAGTATCCCCGCCACGACCAGGCCGACGACTTTGACCGCCTCCAGCGCGACGTAGGCGTAGTGGGCGCGGGAACGGGGACCGTCCGATCCGGCGAGCACCTGGTCGGCGCGACGAGTCAGTGCGGGACGCACCGCGACCAGCTGGACGGCCAGGGCGGCCACCGCGGCGGCGATCGCCACCGTGACGGCCACCGGGGTCGGGCCCGTCACCACGATGGCCCCGATCACGAGGGCGAAAGCCACCTCGACGGTGTTGAGCGCGCGAAATACCAGCCGCCCGATGCCGAGCCCGATCTGCAACGTCACACCGGGTGCCCGGAATTTGAGCGGCGCTTCCAGGAACGAGATGGCCAGCACCATGCCGAGCCAGACGAAAGTCAGCGCGACGGCGATCGCAGCGCCGGTGCTCATGTGGCCAGGGTCAGGTGAGCCAGGCACAGATCCGGCTCGACGAACGGCTCGAGCCGGTCCACCGAGACGGGCGCGCCCCAGGCCTCCATGGCTCCCTGCATGAGGCCCAGATGCACCGGACAGACGACGTTTGAGGAGTGCTCGGCGAGTTCCAAGAACGGGCAGTGCCGCAGCCCGACCTGCTGGGCTCCGTTGCTGACCCGGCGCTCGGGGGCGAAGCCGAGTTCATCGAGCACGTCGATCAGGTGGGCGATGGCCCCCTCGGCGCTGTCGGCGTCGTCAGGGCCCGGCCGCCATTCGGCGTCCATTTTGCGGCCCCAGACGCGGCCCGCGGCCAGGGCTTTGGGCGCGACGTCGCGCTCCGCGGCGAAGGCCGTGGCCAGGATTTCGGCCAGCATCCGGTAGTGCCGGGTGCCCCCGCGATCCATCTGCTTGACCGCCTGGAACATCAGCGGCGGGCGCCCCGGCCGCTTGCGGTCCGGCTCGACGTTCTCCACCAGGCCGTCAGCGACCAGGCTTTCGAGGTGGAAGCGAACGGTGTTGGGGTGCACGCCCAGCGCGTCGGCGATGCCGACGATGCTCATCGGATCCGGCGAGGCGCGAAGCAGTCGCATCACGGCGCGTCGCCGGCCGGCCGATTCCCCGCTTGGCGCGTCCGGGGACGGCTGGGATTTCTCGCCTTTCACGCGTTTCACAGGGTCCCTCCCATTCCTTGCCCGTCACGCCCCATCCGAAGGGATGGCACTGGGGTGGGCCGCCACCAGTGGCGTGTCGACACCGAGCGGACCGACCCTGGCCGCCCCACCCGGGGACCCCAACGGGGCGTCGCGACCCGGCAGCGTCTCGGCGAAGAATGCCTCGTTGTCCGCCAGGTGGGGTTTGAGTTCCTCGGGCAGGTCATCTTCGTAGTAAATCGCCTCCACCGGACAAACCGGTTCACACGCGCCGCAGTCGACACACTCGTCGGGATGAATGTAGAGCGCCCGGCCACCTTCGTAAATGCAATCCACCGGGCATTCGTCGACGCAAGCGCGGTCCATCACATCGATGCATGGCTTCCCGATCACGTAGGTCATGCGCTAGAGTTTACACAACATACCTTGTAAAAACGAGAGCCGAGGTCGCAGAACCCATGGCCACCAACCCATCTGACGCCAGACTCACCGCTACCCCACTGCGCGCCGGATGCCCAGAATCGCCGCACGGCCCTGCGCGACAGGAGATCTGATGCCAAGCCAACGAGCAGATTCCGAACGTCCGCTGCCGGCCTCGGGCCGGGCCGACGACGCCGTCGCAGGCCACTGGCTGTTGGCACGGCTCGGCAAGCGCGTGCTGCGCCCAGGCGGTGTCGAGCTGACCCGTACCCTGCTGTCCCACGCCGGGCTGGCCGGAGCCGACGTCGTCGAGCTGGCCCCGGGCCTGGGCCGCACCGCCACCGAGATCGTGGCGCGGGGACCGCGGTCCTACGTCGGCGCCGAGGGCGACCCGGACGCGGCGAACGTGGTGCGCGGCGTGCTCAGCGACCTCGGCGCGCACAACGCGGCCGTCCGGGTCGCGGACGCGGCCGCCACCGGATTGCCCGACACCAGCGCCGATGTCGTCATCGGAGAGGCGATGCTGAGCATGCAGGGTGACGCGGCCAAGGGGGCCATCGTCGCCGAGGCGGCGCGGGTGTTGCGGCCGGGCGGGCGCTACGCCATCCACGAACTCGCCCTCACTCCGGACAACGTGCCGGAAGAGATCAGCACCGAGATCCGCCAGGCGCTCGCCCGGGCGATCAAGGTGAACGCGCGCCCGCTGACGGTCGCCGAATGGTCAAAACTGCTCGCCGGGCACGGATTGGTGGTCGACCAGGTCGCGACCGCGCCCATGGCGTTGCTGCAGCCCCGCCGGCTGGTGTCCGACGAGGGGTTGCCCGGCGCGTTGCGATTCGCCCGAAACGTGCTTGTGCATCGTGACGCCCGCAGGCGGGTCCTGACCATGCGCCGCACGTTCCGCAAACACCGCAGGCAACTCGCCGCCGTCGCCATCGTCGCCCACAAACCCGACGCCGCCTGAACCCACTGCGACCTGCGTCTTTGCCGGCCCGCCGAGTTTGGGCCCGTTCCGGAATCTCTGCGTGACGGTTTAGTGACGCCCCCTGACAAAACTTGGCTTCGGCAGTAGTGGGAAAGAGCTGAAAAAATCGGCATTTCTCACGGCGGAAATACCGGCCCCGGCATTGGTACAGACGTACTATTGCGCCCGAGAGCACAGCGCGCAGCCGGGGTCGATGAGGGCAGCGGGGAGGGGACGATGAATTCACAAAAGTGGATGGTTCATTGGCCGCAGCGCAGGACGTCGGCCACGATCTACCAGCTGACCGACCGCCTGCACAAAGGACACATGGCTCGCGTGCCTGCGCACCAGATCACGGCGACGGTGGCGGCGTGGCTGGCCGACCTGGGTGCAGACAGCCCGCTGGTCGACGAACTCGAGCGCGCCGTCTGCGGCGGCGACTGGGCGGCCGCGCACGCGCTCGGCGAGTGCCTGTCCATCGAGATCGCGGTGGCCGACTAGCGAAGCGGCGCATCTAGCGGTCCATAAGCGCCCGCGCGGCGCGCTGCAGGCTCTCGTCGATCAACCGGTCGGCGGCCCCGAAGTAGGTGGGTGTCGGCTCCTTGCCGACCAGTTCCGCGACCGCCAGCTGTTCGCCGAAAACATCAGCGGCACAAAGATTTTCGGCCATACGGCCGTGATTCACGGTCAAGCCGGCCAGCAGCTCGCCGCTGTGCGATCCCGCGACGAGGGTGCGGCGCGCCAGTGTGCGCAGCGTGTCCCATTCCGCGTGCCATGCACCGTCGGGCCGCTCGTCGTCGGCCAGGGCCGCCGCGGTGTGCAGCGTCGCGGCCAGTGGCGGCGCTGCGATGGCGGCCCGACGAATCAGGATGGACAGCACTGGGTTTCGCTTGTGCGGCATCGACGACGAGCCGCCGCGGCCTTCGGCGGCCGGCTCGGAGAGTTCGGCGATCTCCGGGCGGGCCAGGGTGACGACGTCCGACGCGATGCGTCCCCAGGCGTCGGTGCACCCGACGAACGCGTCCGCCGCCGCGGTGACGGGTGCACGGGCGGTATGCCACGGGGGCCGGTCGTGCAGGCCCAATGTGGTTGCGGCGCTGCGCACGAGCCACAGGGCGACGCCGGCCGCGTCGGTGGTGTCGGTGAGCAATTCGGCCAGCTCCGTCGCGGCGGCCAGGGTGCCTGCGGCGCCGCCGATCTGAATCGGCGTGGTGAGCGCCGCGATCCGCTCGAACGCGTCGACGACGCCGTTCAGCCAGCCGGCGACCTTGACGCCGAAGGTGGTGGGTGCGGCGTGCTGGGTGAGGGTGCGGGCCACCATCGGCGTGTCCCGGTGCCCGGCGGCGAGTTCGCAGAGTATGGAAATCTGCTGCCTCAGTTGGATTGTCACGTCGTCGGCGACGCCGCGCACGGCGAGCATCAGGCCGGTGTCCAGGACGTCCTGACTGGTGAGCCCGCGGTGGATCCACGCTGCGATGCTCGGCTCGGCCCGCTGTCGCAGCAGCCCCACCAGGGCGATGACCGGATTGCCGCCGTCCTCGGCGGTGACCGCGATCGACTCACAGTCGTTGTGGGTGAGCAGGTTCCACAGGTCGGCGGCCGCGCAGCCGGTGGGCGCCAGACCGGCGGCCTGCAGCGCATCCAGCCACGCGCACTCGGCGGCGATCATCGACCCCAGCAGCGCCTCATCGGTCATGTGGTCGCCGGCGCGGTGGTCTCCGGGCCACAACAGGTTGCTCATCGCGCGTTGCCCGAGTACGTAAGGAACACGGTCTCCCCCGGACCCTGCAGATGGATGTCGAAAAGGTAAGCGATGCCGCCACTTTCGGCGGTACAGAGCAGCGTGGGCCGGCGCTCGACGGCGACCGCCGCCAGCAGCGGATCCGAGCGAGGCTCGGCGCCGGGCAGGTAGGCGCGGGTGAAGAGCCTGTCCAACAGTCCCCGAGCGAACACGGTGAGCGCGAAGAACGGCGGCCGCCCCGCGACCGCCGATCCCGGCGTCAGCGTGGTGAACGAGTAGCTTCCGTCGGCGTCGGTCGCGCAGCGTCCCCAGCCGGTGAACACCGAGTGATCGCGACGCAGCGAACCGGATTGTCGCGGAACACCTCCCGCGCTGTCGGGTTGCCACAGTTCCACCAGCGCGTCCGGGACCGCGGCGCCGACGCCGTCGTACACCGTGCCGTGCAACCGGATCGCCCGCGGATCACCGGCGTCGACCATCGCGTTGTCGCCCGGATACGGCAGTCCCAGGTGAAGGAAGGGACCGACGGTTTGCCCTGGCGTGCAGGATGATTCACTCATGTTCACGCTCGGTCGGGGTTGCCGCGCCGCCGGCCAGCACGATGTCCCACCGGTAGCCGGTCGCGTACTCCGGCTCGGTGAGGTCGTGGTCGTAGCGGGCGACGAGCCGCCGGCGCGCGGCCGGATCGAGGATCGACTGAAATATCGGGTCCAGCTCGAACATCGGATCGCCCGGAAAGTACATCTGGGTGACCAGTCGCTGGGTGAAAGCGGTTCCGAACACCGAGAAATGGATGTGTGCCGGGCGCCACGCGTTGTGGTGGTTAAGCCACGGGTACGGCCCCGGCTTGATGGTCAGGAATCGGTAGCTGCCGTCCGGCCCGGTCAGGCAGCGGCCGGCGCCGGTGAAGTTCGGGTCGAGCGGCGCTGGGTGCTGGTCGCGCTGGTGGCGGTAGCGCCCGCCGGCGTTGGCCTGCCAGATCTCCACCAGCTGGCCGGCGACCGGGCGGCCGGATTCGCCGACGACGCGCCCCGCCACCACGACGCGCTCCCCGATCGGCTCGCCGGGGTGACCGGCCGTCAGGTCGGCGTCGAGCGGGTCGACATCCTGGTGGCCGAAGCACGGCGCGCAGCGCTCGACGCCCTCGGGGTCGACGGCGACCGGCGGTTGCTTCGGATGGCGCAGGACGGTGCTGCGGTACGGCGGATAGTCGAGCCGCGGCCGCTGGCGTTGCCCGGCTCCCCCGGCGGCGCCGTGGGATTGCGCTGCGATGCGGGCGATCTCCGCGGTGATGTCACCCTGAGAAGCGACACGCGCGGGGTCCATGTGCCGTGAGGCTACTCTCGGTGCCCCACCGAGTCGCGCAAGCGGACGGTGTCGCCGGCGTCAGAGCGAGCGCACCAGCGCCGCGCGCCCCTTGGTGCGCAGCTTGTAGGCCGCGGAGCCGCGGTATTGCCGAATCTTGGCGGCCATCTTGTTGCCCAGCTCCTCGAGTTCCGTGTCGGTGATCTTCACTTCCGGCGGGGCCGGAATCATGTCGCGTTCCTCTTCGTCGGCGTGGGCCTCGAGCACCGTCTTGAAGGAGTTCCACTCATCCTCATAGCCCGGCGCGCTCTGCGGGGTTCGCAGCAGCACCGAAAGCTGGTCGACCACCTGGCGATGCTCGGCGTGGGCGACCGCGATCAGCTTGCTGGCGTCTTTGAGCGCCGGGTAGTAGAGGTCGTCCTCGATGCGGAAGTGAATATCGAGCTCGATCAGCAGATCGTCGAAAAGGGCATGGCGCTCTTCTGAATTCACCGGCGCGTCGCTGATCTTGCGGCCCAGCCCCTTGATCACGACGTGGTGATCCTTCAGCACGTCATAGGCGTTCAACTGGCTCCTCCTTTTGCGATTCCCACCGCGCCGCCGGCAGCGGGGTGGCGCTCGCCGCGGACCTCGACCACTCCGTCGACCAATCGGGCCTCGTAGCAGGGCAGCGGCGCCGCCGCCGGACCCCGCACGACGTCTCCGGATTCGGCCGCGAACCACGAACCGTGCCAGGGGCAGACCAGCCGGCCCCGGTCCATCCAACCGTCGGCCATCGGTGCGGCCAGGTGCGGGCAGAATTCCCCGTACGCCGCCACCTGTCCGGGCGCGGTTTGGCAGACCACCAGTCCCACTCCGTCGACCTCGACGCGTACCGGCTTGCCGTTCAACGAATTTGCTGGCAGCACCGGCGTCCAAGCGTGGGTGCGCAGGCGCGGGCCCGATTGGTCGATGCCGATCCCGGACTCGAACACCAGCGCACCGCCGAGGTAGCTGCCTGCGACGGTGATGCCGTAGCCGAGGGCGGTGAGCAGGATGCCCCGCCCGTGACGGCCCTTGCGCCGGTCCCACCAGGACTGCACGTACAGCGCGGTGGCGGCCATGTTCACCAGGCCGTGCACCGCTCCTATCCGGCGGTCCTCCTCGTGGGTGTGCTGCCAGTCGGTGACGCCGGTGACGGCCGACCCCAGACTGGCCAGGATGCCCACCCCGAGTGCGCGCTGCGCGAATCGCGATGCGTCGACGACCTCCGTCGCGGGCTGTCCGGGCAGGAGGCTGAGCGCATCCAGCGCCACCGTGGTCCCCAGGGCGCCACTGGTCAGTGACGCCAGCGGCGGGTGCACCGGGTGGCCGAGCCAGACCCCGTTGAGCGCGTTGGTGACGGTGTTGCGGGCGCCGCCGAGGCTGTTGTAAGCGAAGCTGAGCAGGTGTTCGAACCGGTAGCTGGGCCGGTCGATCCACTCCTGGCGCCCGATGACGGCCAGGGCCTTCGATCCGAACTGCTGCAATCGACCCCGTCGCGGCCGACTCATGGCACCAGCCCCTTCCTCACATCAGCAGAAAACGGCGATCTTCACCGGCGAAACCGAGCGATTGCCCCGCGCGGGCACGCGCGGCACGGCGTCGTCACCACCGTAGCCGGTGGGCTTCGGCCGTTTAGTTCACTGTGACTGTGAATTTACACCAAGCATTCTTGTAAAAACCTGATGCCCCGGCCGCCTGGGTGATTGACCGGGAGGCGCCGATTGCGAGATTCTATTGAGCGGAGAGTATTTCTGTAGAACAGAGAGATTGCAGAGCGGTCATGGCGGATCACCCGGGTGAACTTGTCGAGCTCTTCGACACCGTGCGGCGGGGGATGATCCCCGCGCACATCTACAACGACCAGGAGTTGTTCGCGCTGGAGAAGCAGCGGGTGTTCGGTCGCGCGTGGACCTTCGTGGGGCATGAGTCCGAGATCGCCCGGGATGGCGACTACGTGGTACGCCGGGTGCTCGACGACTCGTTCATCATCACCCGCGACTCCCAGGGCGCCGTGCGGGCGCTGTTCAATATGTGCCTGCATCGCGGAATGCAGGTCTGTCGCGCGGAGATGGGCAATGCCTCCAACTTCCGCTGCCCCTACCACGGCTGGACCTACCGCAACGACGGCCGGCTCACCGGCCTGCCGTTTCACCGGGACGCCTACGGTGGCGACGAGGGCTTCGACAAGAGCCAAACCCTTTTGCCCGCACCGAATTTCGCGAGCTACAACGGACTGATGTTCATCAGCATGGACCCGAAAGCCGAACCGCTGGAGGACTTTCTCGGCGACTTCAGGTTCTACCTGGACTACTACACCAAGCAGAGCGCCGGCGGCGTCGAGGTGCGGGGCCCACAGCGCTGGCGGATCAAGGCGAACTGGAAGATCGGCGCCGAGAACTTCGCCGGGGACATGTACCACACCCCGCACACCCATGCGTCGATCGTCGACATCGGGCTCTTCCGCGAGCCGAAAGCCCAGAAGCGCAAGGACGGTGCCACCTACTGGGCGCACCGTGGCGGCGGAACCACCTACAAACTTCCGCCGGGCAGCTTCGACGAGCGGATGCGCTACGTCGGCTACCCCGACGACATGATCGGCCGGATCAAAGACGTGTGGACACCGCGACAGCAGCGGGTGGTCGGCGAGGACGGATTCATGATCTCCGCCGCGACATGCTTTCCCAATCTCAGCTTCGTGCACAACTGGCCCAAGGTGCAGTCCGGTCGAGACGACCGGAAACTAGAAGTGCTGCCGTTCATTTCGATCCGGTTGTGGCAGCCGATCAGCGCGAACGAAACCGAGGTGTGCTCGTGGTTCGCCGTCGACTCCGCCGCTCCCCCGCAGTACAAACAAGACTCGTACAAGGCGTATCTGATGTGCTTCGGGTCGACCGGCATGTTCGAGCAGGACGACGTCGAGAACTGGGTGTCGCTGACCACCACCGCGGGCGGTTCCATGGCCCGGCGGCTGCTGCTGAACAGCCGGATGGGCCTGCTCGCCGACGACCGTCCCGTCATCGAGGCGTTGCCACCCAGCGCCTTCCACGGGCCGGGTCGCGCGCAGGTCGGCTACAACGAGCACAACCAGCGGGCGCTGCTGAACATGTGGGCCGACTACCTGCAGGGGGTACGCATATGAGAAATCCATTGTCGTGCTTGTCATTTGGCGACAACCGGCACCTCGAGGCGCATCGGTTCCTGGTGGACGAAGCGTACCTGCTCGACGCCCAGCAGTATGAGGCGTGGCTGGACGCGCTCACCGACGACGTCCGCTACACCATGCCGGTGCGCGTCACGACCGCGCGCGGCGCCGGTTTCGACACCTCACCCGGCATGGACCATTTCGACGAGGACAAATACTCGCTGCGCCAGCGGGTCGCGCGGGTGAACACCGAGCACGTGTGGGCAGAGGACCCGCCGTCGCGGCTGCGTCATTTCATCACCAACGTGCGCACCTTCGCCGGCGACGACCCGGACCACCTGGTGGTCGAATCGGCCGAGCTGCTGTTCCGGAGCCGCGGTGACGTCAACGACAGCACGCTGATGTCGTGCGGGCGCGAGGACGTGTTGCGCTGGTGCGATGATCGCTGGAAACTGGCTCGCCGCAGGATCCTTGCCGACGAGGCGGTGCTACGGATGCAGAACCTGGCTGTGTTCCTGTGAACGATGAACTGCAGCGGCTGCTCGACGGCGCCGTCGGCGAGGCGATCACCGTCGCCAACGAATTCACCGAGGTGATGGTGCGGCGGGTCGACACCCGCAACGGATCGCGCCTGCTGATCAGCGCGCCCCGATCCGGGCAGTGGATCACCCTGGACGCGCTCGAGGTCGAAGCGTTGACCTGGCAGAACCCCCGTACGCTGGCCGCCATGGTCGGCAATTCCCATGCCCCCCTGCTGCCCGACGACGGCGAACCGCAGCCATGACGGGCTGGCTGGACGGCAAACGCGCCCTGGTCGTGGGTGCCGGTTCGGGGATCGGCCGTGCCGTGGTCGCGGCCTTCGACGCTGAAGGCGCCGATATCGCTGTGCTGGAACGTGATCCACACAAATCCGCGGCGTTGCGAGAACAGCTGCCCCGGGTGCCGGTGGTCGAGGGCGATGCCACCACCCGCGACGCCAACGACCGTGCCGTCGCCGCGGCGGTCGACGCGTTCGGCGGGCTGGACACCCTGGTCAACTGCGTCGGGGTCTTCGACTTCTACCGGGGGGTGGGCGACATCGGGGCCGACGCGCTGCCCGATGCGTTCGACGAGATGTTTCGCACCAACGTGCTGAGCCATCTGCAGTCGGTCAAGGCCGCGATCCCGGCGCTGCGCGACGCGCGTGGTTCCTCGATCGTGCTGACCGAGTCCGCGTCGTCGTTCTATCCCGGACGCGGTGGCGTGCTCTACGTGTCCTCCAAATTCGCGGTGCGCGGGCTGGTCTCGGCGTTGGCGCACGAACTGGCGCCGGACATCCGGGTCAACGGGGTGGCACCCGGCGGCACCCTCAACACCGACCTGCGCGGCCTGTCCAGCCTGGGGCTCGACCACACCCGCCTGGACGACAGCCCGAACCGGGCGCGGGATGTGGCTGCGCGCACTCCCCTGCACGTCGCGCTCACCGGCGAGGACCACGCGTGGAATTACGTGTTCCTGGCGTCCGAACGCGCCCGCGGGTTCACCGGTGAAACCCTGCGGCCCGACGGCGGATTCGGGTTGGGACCCCCGCGATGACGGCCCTGGTTCGGCAGCGCGCCCTGGTGGCGCAGGGGTGCCGCGTCGCGGCGGCCCGCGGCCTGGTCGACGGCATCCTCGGCCACCTCAGCCTGCGGGTCGGCGACAGCCGCCTGCTGGTGCGGTGCCGCAGCGACACCGACACCGGGGTGGCATTAACCCGGCCCCGTGACATCCGGCTGGTGACCTTCGACGGAACCGCCGGTGCCCCAGGCGAACTCGACGAGTATCGCGTGCCCAACGAGCTGCCGATCCACGTCGAGACGATGCTGGCCGACCCCGGGCACGTCGCCGTCGCGCATTTGCATCCACCGGACGTGGTCGCCGCCGATCTGGCGGGCATCACGATCCGACCGATCTACGGCGCCTATGACATCCCGGGCGCCTGGCTGGCGCGCGGCGGTGTTCCCGTCTACGAACGGGCTGTGCTGATCCGGAATTCGCGCCTGGGCAAGGAGATGGTGGCGGCGATGCGCGGCCGTCCCGTGGTGATCTGCCGCGGGCACGGCATCACCAGCGCCGCCGCCACGGTGCCGCAGGCGGTGCTGCAGGCGATCAGCATCGACGCGCTGGCGCGGATGGCGTTGCGGGTGCGCGCGGCCGGTGGCGCGCTGCGTGACATCGACGACGCGGACTGGGATGACTTGCCGGACTTGGGGTCCGCGTTCACCGCCGACGCGGCCTGGCGGCACGAGGTGGCATGCCTTAGCCGGGCTAGCCAAGCTGATCGCCGATCTCCTTGGCCGCCTTGACAAGTACGGCGGCCACGGCGGGATACCGGGATACGTTCAGCCGGTTCTGCGGCGCGGCGGCGTTGAGCGCGAGCCGCAGCCCGGGGGCGCGCGTCGGGATCGGCACGGCAACCGAGGCGACCCCTTCTTCGCTTTCCTCCCGGTTGGTGGCATAGCCGCGTTCGCGGATGTCGGCCAGCTCGGCTTCCAGTTCGGTGCGGCTGCCGATCGAGTGCGACGTGATCCGTGTCAGGTGTTCGCGGGGCAGCAGCGCCCGCAACTCCGGCTGGGGCAACTGGGCCAGCATGACCTTGCCCGTCGAGGTGCAGTGGGCCGGCATGGCGCGGCCCAGCCGCGACGCCACCCGCACTGCGGCAGGTCCCTCGACGGCGGCGACGAACCGGACGCTGGCCCCGTCCAGCATGCCGACATGCACCGTTTCGCGTAGTTGTTCGCTGAGGCCGTGCATGACGGGCGCGGCGGATCGCGCGACGTCGATGCGGCCGAAGATCGCGAACGCCACCCCGGTCAGCGACGGGCCAGGCAGATACGCCTTGGACACCGGGTCCTGCCGAACGAAACCGCGATAGGCCAGCATCGCCAGCAACCGATGGGCGGTCGAGGACGCCACGCCCAGATAGCGGGTCGCCTCGCTCAGCCGGATCTGAGGCTGTTCACCCAGCAGCAGCAGCAGCTTGAGCGCGTTGTCGACCGACTCGATCGGATACTGCGGCGCAACCGAATCGGCGCCCGGCGCCACGACATCCCCGGCGCCAGGCTCACGCTCGTGTGACATGGATCCACGGTAACCAGTGATCGGCGCGGCTTCGGGTTATTCTCGGCTTCGTGAGCCGGGCTGTTCACGCTGGATACCACCGTTACGTCGCCATCGGCGACAGCCAGACCGAGGGCCTATGGGACGGCGACGACGCCGTCGGCCTGCTCGGATTCGCCGATCGGCTGGCGGTGCTGGTCGACTCGCTGTATCCGGGCCTGCAATACGCCAACCTCGCGATCCGCGGAAAGCGGATCGGGCACGTGCTCAGCGAGCAGCTGCCGCAGGCGCTGGCGATGCGGCCCGACCTGGTCACGGTCTGCGCGGGGATGAACGACGTCATCCAGCCCGGGCGGTCCTTCGCCCCCGCCCTGGCCGACCTCGAGCACATCTACGCCGCGCTGGCCGAGTCGGGCGCGACGGTGGTGACGACGACCTTCCCGAACGTCGCCCAGTTCCTGCCGCTCGGGCGGCTGGTGGCCGGGCGGCTCGCCCGCATCAACGGGGCCATCAGCGCGGCCGCCCATCGCTACGGCTTCCGGCTGGTCGACCTGTACACCGCGCCGTCGATGCGCGAGTTGGACACCTGGGCGGTCGACCGGGTGCACGCGTCCACCAAGGGCCACATCCTGTTCGCCGCAGCGGCCGCCGAAGCGCTCAATTTGCCTGAGAGCAACCATGATTGGGCCCGCGGCGGCCCCAATCTGAGCCAGCGCTCCGTCGCGGCCGGCACCTACGAGCAGTTGCGCTGGACGCGGGAGAGCTTCGCCCCGTGGATCTGGCGGCGGCTGCGCGGCCTGTCGTCGTACGACGGCCGCGCACCCAAACGTCCGCGGCTGGCGGGGCTGGGCACCCCGGCGAGTTCGAGCCCGCACCTCAAGCCGTGGATCTGTAATCGGTCAGGCATCCTTGACGCATGAATCTGGAGCCCTTGCTGCACTCGATTCCGCCGCTCGCGGTCTACCTGGTGGTCGGCGGCATCGTCGGGATCGAGAGCCTGGGCATTCCCCTTCCGGGAGAGATCGTGCTGGTCACCGCGGCGCTGATGTCGTCGCACCATGACCTGGCGGTCAATCCGGTCGGGGTCGGCGTCGCGGCGGTGATAGGGGCGGTGGTCGGCGATTCGATCGGGTATGCGATCGGCCGCCGGTTCGGGATGCCGCTCTTCGACCGGCTCGGCCGGCGCTTTCCGAAACATTTCGGTCCCGGCCATGTCGCGCTTGCCGAAAAGCTGTTCAACCGCTGGGGCGTTCGCGCCGTCTTCCTCGGCCGGTTCATCGCACTGCTGCGGATTTTGGCCGGCCCGCTCGCGGGCGCGTTGAAGATGCACTATCCGCGGTTCCTGGCGGCCAACGTGTCGGGTGCCATCTGCTGGGCGGGCGGCACCACCGCGCTGGTGTACTACGCCGGAATCGCGGCCGAGCGCTGGCTGGAACGGTTCTCCTGGATCGGCCTGGTGATCGCCGTCATGGCCGGGCTGACGGCCGCAATTCTGTTGCGGGAACGCACATCCCGGATGATCGCAGAGTTGGAGGCCGAGCATTACCGCAAGACCGGCAGCACCGCGTCCGACGCCGCCTGACTACACGGCCTCGCCCGTCTCGGCCAGCAACGGCGGCCGGTGTTCGTCGATCAGGCTGCGGGCCATCTTGCGGGCGCGCAGCGCGGCGTCCAGATCCCCCACGGCGGCCAGGATGATCGCGCCCTTCATCAGGATGTGCCAGGACGACGCGAAGTCCTCGACGTCGATCAGCCCGGCCGCGACGGCACGGCGCCGCACGATGTCGCGGACGTGTTCGATGTGGGTGATGCAGGCCTGCCCGGCCGGGTGATCGGGCCCGACCTCGAGCAGCACGTTGATGAACGAGCAGCCCTCGCAGCCGTCGCGCTGCTGGAACCAGTCATGCATGACATCGAAGATGGCGAGCAACTGTTCCTCGGGGGTGTTTCCGCGCCGGCGCGACTGCTCGTCGATCAGACCGTCGGTCCAGAGCTCCTCGCGGCGCTTCAGCACGGCCAGTACCAGGTCGTTCTTGGTGGCGAAATGGCGGTACAGCGTCGCGCGGGCGACACCGGCCCGGGCGATCACTTCATCGGTGCCCACCGCGTGGATGCCGCGCCGGCTGAAGAGGTCATAGGCCGCGGTCAGGACGCGTTCGCGCGGCGACGCCGACGGTTCACCGACATCGGAAGTTGTCATACAGGACTTAACGTACTCTTAGGCATCCGCCAGTAGACAGACCGCCCTGTCTCGTTATAGAAATGATATTCACCTAACGAACGGTCTGTCTTCAGACATTAGGACGGGCATCCATCGGGGCGTCTTTCGAACGCCTGTCGATCAGGGGGTCCACCATGAATTCCGTCGTTGTTGAAGCGATGCCTACCAGTCATCTGACGCTGAGTACCAAACTCGTCTACAAACTCGGCGACCCCAACTCCACGCTGCGCGCGACCGCGGACCGCAGCGGCCCGTCGGTGGTGATCTATGCCGGCGGCGAGGTCGATGCCTGCAACGAGGACACCTGGCGCCACCTGGTGCGCGAGGCGGGCAGCGGTGTCACCGCGCCCGGCCCCTTCGTCGTCGACGTGAGCGGACTCGACTTCATGGGCTGCTGCGCGTTCGCGGTGCTGGCCGAGGAGGCCCACAGCTGCCGGGAACGCGGCATCGACCTGCGCGTGGTGACCTGTGCGCCGTTCGTCACGCGCGTGGTCGACGCGTGCGGTCTTGGCGGCGTGCTGCCGATCTACCCGACCGTCGACTCCGCGCTGTCAGCGCCCGCACGCTGCTAGATCCGGGGGCCGCGGTCGGCTCATGGGCGAGCACCCCACCATCGGTGCCGAGGAAGAATTCCTCCTCGTCGACCCACAAACCGGCGAGCCCGTCCCGCACAACGCCGCGGTGGCCGCGGAGGCCGAGCGGCGGGGCGTCGAGCTGCAGCTCGAGCTGAGCGGTTGCCAGGTGGAAACCACATCGCGGGTCGTTTCCACCGGCGCCGAACTCGGTGCGGAGCTCAGCCGGCTGCGACGCACCGCGGCGCAGGCCGCCGAGGCCGTCGGCGTCCGGCTGTTGGCCTGCGGTCTCCCGCCGGCCACACCGCACGAGTTTCCCGTCACCGACAACCCGCGCTACCGCAGGATCGGCGAGGAGTTCGGCATGATCGCCCACGAGCAGGGCATCTGCGGATGCCACGTACACGTGCAGGTGCCCGACCGTGCCGCTGCCATCCACGTCAGCAACTGGCTGCGACCGTGGTTGCCGTCTTTACTTGCGCTGTCGGCGAATTCGCGGATATACCGCAGCGCGGACAGCGGCCACGCGAGCTGGCGCAGCGTGCTGTGGCGGCGCTGGCCCGCCGCTGGAGCGCCGCCGTTCTTCGCCTCGCCCGACGAGTACGACGATGCGGTGCGCATGCTGGTCGATACCGGGGTGATCCTGGACAGGGACATGATCTATTGGGACGTACGCCCTTCGGCGGATTTCCCGACGGTGGAGGTCCGGGTCGCCGACGTGCCGTCGACCGTCGCCGAGACCGTGCTGCTTGCCACCCTGATCAGGGCGGCGGTGATGACCGCCGTCGATTCACCCGGTGACCCCCGGCGGCTGCCGCCCGGTGCGCTGCGCGCCGCATACTGGAAGGCCGCGCACGACGGGTTATCCGGCCACACACTCGATTTGACCAATGGCCACGGGGCGGTGCCGGCGGCCGAGCAGTTGGGCGCCCTGGTGCAGCGGGTGCGCCCCGCGCTGGAGTCGCTGGGCGAGTACGACCGGGTTCGCCACGAGCTCGAGCGCGTCGTATCCGTCGGTAACGGGGCGATGCGTCAGCTGCGGGCGTGGCGGCGGCGCGGCGAGGTGCGTGATGTCATCGCCGACGCCGCCGCGGCCACGCTGAGTTGAGGCGCTGCCCGAGGCCGGCCAATCCCGTTGCCGCATCGCGTTTCCCGTCAGGCCAAGGCCAGCAGGCGATACAGGCCGATCAGTCCGACGACCACGATGACGGCGCGCAGCGCGTTGCCCGACAAGCGGCGGCCGTACCGCGCGCCGAGGAGCCCGCCGACCAGTGAACCCGCCGCGATCAGCCCGGCCGCGGCCCAGCTGATCCGGTGGAACGCCACCAGCGTATACGCAACGGCGGCAACCACATTCACTACCAGGGCCAACAGGTTCTTGGCGGCGTTCATGCGCTGCACCGGCTCCGGCAGCAGGGCACCCATCAGTCCGACCAGCAGGATGCCCTGCGCGGCGGTGAAGTAGCCGCCGTAGACACCGACGGCGAACGTGCCGAACACCAGGGTGGCCAGCCGGCGGGGGCTGAGGTGATCGGGTGAGCGCCCGGCCCGCTCGGCGCGGCGGGCCGTCCACGCTTGGATCCGCGGCCCGGCCACCACCAGCACCAGCGCCAGCACCAGTAGCACCGGCACGATTTCGGCGAACACCTGCTCGGGCAGATGCAGCAACAGGTAGGCGCCCAGCGCCGCGCCGGCCAGCGAGGCCGGGAGCTGCCATCGCAGCCGATCCCACTGACCGCGCAGCCCGCTGCGATAGCCCCAGGTGCCCGAGACGCTGCCGGCGACCAGTCCGGTCGCGTTGGACATCGTGGCCGTCACCGGCGGATAGCCGAGCGCGACCAGCGTGGGGAAGGTGATCAGGGTGCCGGACCCGACCAGCGCGTTGATCGCGCCAGCGCCCAGTCCGGCCAGGCATATGAGGAACATCTGCATCGGCGACACCGAACAAAAACCTTAGCCTGCGGCCGTTTTCGGCGCGCGGCGACCACGGCTCGCGGCCCTCCCCCCCCGCTCAGGCGGGTGGGGCTTCGGCGCCGCGCTCCACGCCGGTACGTAGCTTGACCGACGCCGAGTACGCGCGGGTCCGGAAGTGCAGGACCGGATCATCGGAGGGCTCGATGCCGTCGGTGACTCGCATCGGGTCGAACACCACGATGTCGCCGTCGTGTTCGCGTTCGGTGTCCAGGCCGGTGATCGCCAGCGTGCCGACGGTGACGATCTGCGTGCTCTGCCAGGCCGCCGACGGGTCCACCGTCGAGTCGGTGGGGCCTGCGATCTGCACCCGGAAATCGAATCGCACCGGGCCGCCGTCCAGACGGGCGTTCAGCTCGTCGGTGAGGAAGTCCGGGTCCTTGCCGTGGGCCTCGGACCCGGACAGGTATTCCTCGGATACGGTCGGAACCAGGTGGTAGCGAACGAATCTGGCGCTGCCGTTGGCGGCGATCCAGCGGAAGGCATGCAATCCGTGGTACTCGGTGGTGGCGTAGCTGGCCGGGATCCGGCTCGCCTCGCGCAGGATGGGCAAGGCGCCGAGCAGCTTCGGATGGGTGAGCAGGTGCCTGGCCATACGCAGCGGCGTCGTCAGGCCGGGCCGCATCGCCTTGAGCAGATCGATGAAGCCCTGGGGTGTGCTGGAGACGAACAGCCGGGCGGTCTGTGTCGAGACGTCGGTGGTGGATCCGTCGGGCAGGGTGAACTTCACCGCCATCCCGCGCACACCGGAGGCGCCGTCGCGCTGCTCGGGGTTGCCCGATCCGTTGGAGAAGCGGATCAGCGCCGGGATGGTTGAGCCATCGAGATGTGTTGCGCGCGAAAGCATCGGCGCATCGGGGGCGGCGCTGAATGTGCCGCGATACAGAGTGCCTTTGGCGTGCAACGCGCGGCAACCGGGCCGGGCCCCCCCGGCGCCCTTGATCGCCTCGATAGCTTCGTCAGGGGTCAGTCCACCGCTCATGGACGAATCTTAGTTGGATCAGTGCGGAAAGCCGAAGAGTTCGACGACACCGTGATCGCGACCGGCGGTGTAGCCGCCGTCGACGGCCAGGGCCTGGCCGCTGACGAACGAGGCGTCGGGGGACAGCAAAAAGGCGGCCATGGCGGCGATCTCGTCGGGCTGCCCCAGCCGCTGCAGGGCGTGCTCCTTGGTGATCGAGGCCAGCGGTCCCTCCATGCCGGGAAGGCTGAAGACGCTGTGAACCATGGGCGTTTCGATGAAGCCGGGACAGATGGCGTTGGCCCGGATGCCGCTGGGCCCGTAGTCGAGCGCGATGTTCTTGGTGAGCAACACGACGCCGCCCTTGGCCGCGTTGTAGGAGCTGCCGCCGGCGGTGCCCTCCAGGCCCTCGACGCTGGCGACCGTCACGATCGCGCCGCGTTCACCGTCGGCCCGGGGTTGTTCGATCATTCGGGCCAGGGCCGCCTTGGCCACCAGGAAGGTGCCGGTGAGGTTGATCCCGATCACCCGGTCCCATTCGGCGCGGTCGAGAAGGTGCACCGGGCCGCCGCCGGCGACACCGGCGGCGTGAAAGAGGCCGTCGAGGCGGCCCGGCACGGCGGCCAGCACCGCCGCGATCGCGGCTTCGTCGGTCACGTCGGCCGGCACGAAGGTGAACCGCGCGCCCAGGCCGTCGGGCGGGGCGACGAGGTCGGCCCCGATCACGGTGCCCCCCTCGGCCAACAGCCGCCGGGCGGCGGCCAGTCCGATGCCCGACGCCGCGCCGGTTACGACGAAGGTGCGGGAACGGGCGCGGTCGGGGTTCACCATGTCGGATCCTTGTCTCTGGGTCGGTCGGGCCGGTCGGCCCAGTCATCGTGACACACGGCATCGAAATCGGGTCGCCGATATCGCATTCCATGTCAAATCGGTTCGCGGCGTTGGCTTTACCCGCGTAGTCGCCGACCGGGCGAGCGGCCATCGCGAACCCGGCGTGGACATTGTCGCGCCTGCTGTTGGAGGATGAGCCCACGGGCGAATTCCACAGCGCCCGATGAGGTGAGGATAACGATGCCGGCGACTCAGCCTCGGGCGGTGCGCGCCGCCGCCCTGACCGCCGCGATCGCCCTGGCCTGTAGCGCCAATGAGGCCGGAACCACCGCCGCGGTGACACTGGCGTCCAATGACGCGATCGCCATCGCGCAGGGCGTCTTGGTCACCCCCGCTCCCGGCTGGACCATGGCGCATCGCGGCCCGAACTGGGTGGCACTGAACAACGCCGACACCAGCGCGCAACTGCGGATCGCGGTCAAGCCGGGAGGCGGTACGGACGCCGCGGGGCTCCTGCAGGCCGATATCGACCAATTCGCCAGTGGCGCATCGGCCATCTTGACCGACGTGCGCCGGTTGGCGCCGCCGGAGGTGAACCCGCTGCCCGGTCCCAACTTTCAGCAGGAAGCCTTCGTCGACTACACGGCCACCGTGGTGAATCCGCAGGGCACGATCCCGGTGATCGGCAGGTTCACCGAGTTGCTGAGCACCTCGACCGGAAAGTCGGCGTTCGTCGACTTCCGGCAGGACAGCAGTGCGACCACCCAAGCGGCCGCGGAGGGCGGAACGATGATCGGCTCCATGGAGTGAGTCGTCACCCACCCGCGGCAGGCATGGGTCGGCCTCTCGGGCACGGCACATCCCGTGTTAGCTAGTGGCACACATCGAACGCGGAGAGGTTCATGCCACCAGCAGATACGCCGACCGGCACGGCGGAGACGCTCGCCGGGATCGTCGAACGCCACGCACGGCGGCGGCCCGATGCGATCGCCATCCGGTTCGGCGAACGCCAGTGGTCGTGGGCCGAGTGGGACTCGCGGATTCGTCGCACGGCCGGGGCGCTGCGCGCCGCCGGTCTCGAGCGCGGCCACTGCGTGGCCATCCTGGACAAGAACCACCCCGCGTGCCTCGAAGTGCTCATCGCCGGCGCCTCCCTCGGCGTAGTCACCACCGTCGTCAACTGGCGGGTGATCGGCGACGAACTCGTGCACGTGTTGGCCGACAGCGGCGCCCGCGTGCTGCTGGTCGGCGCCGAGCTGCGCACCGCCGCCGAGGCGGCCGGCACGCGGGTACCGGGCATGCAACGCATCATCGAGATCGGCGACGAGTTCGAGGCGCTGCTAGCCGCGGCGACACCGACCGAGCCCGACCCGGGCGTCGACGAGAACGAGACGGCCCTGGTGATCTACAGCTCGGGCACCACTGGCCGCCCCAAGGGTGTGCTGCTCAGTCAACGCGCGCTGGTCAAACACGCGTCGAATCTGGCCCCGGCGTTCCCCTTCGACGAGGGCGACGCGAACCTGGTGGCCATGCCGCTGTTCCACGTCGGCGGAATCGGCTACGCATTGTTCGGGATCCGTTCCGGCGCTCCGACATTCATGACCCGCGAGCCCGACGCCGCCGCACTGATCGGCGCGGTGCGGGCCGGGGCCACCCACGCCTTCTTCGTCCCGCCGGTGATCGCAAGGTTCCTGGACGCGGGTGAGGCGGCGACCGCCGCCATCGGCGGCTTGCGCTACATGGTGTACGGCGCCGCGCCGATGCCGCTGCCGTTGCTGCACCGGGCGCTATCCACCTGGCCCGAAACGAAATTCGTGCAGGTGTACGGGCAGACGGAGCTGTGCGGCGCGGTCACCGCGCTGTCCGACGACGATCACCGCAACGCCGCGCGGCCCGAGTTGCAGCTGGCAGCAGGAAAGGCGGTGCCGGGCTGCGAGATTCGCATTGTCGACCCCGAGACCGGAAAGCCGTTGCCGCCCGGGGAGTCCGGCGAGGTGTGGGTGCGCAGCAACCAGAACATGACCGGCTACCTCAACCGCCCGGACGCGACGTCCGAGGCCATCACCGCCGATGACTGGGTTCGCACCGGCGACGTCGGGCGCCTGGACGCCGACGGCTACGTCTACATCGAAGACCGGATCAAGGACATGATCATCACCGGCGGCGAGAACGTGTACGGGCCCGAGGTGGAAAGCGTGCTCATCGAGCATCCCGCCGTCGAGGACGCCGCGGTGATCGGGGTGCCCGACGACTTCTGGGGCGAATCCGTCAAGGCGATCGTGGTGACCGACGGCGAGGTCGACGCGGGCGAGGTCATCGAATTCTGCCGACAGCATTTGGCCGGCTTCAAATGCCCGAGGACCGTCGACTTCGTGCCGGAGCTCCCCCGCAACGCGAGCGGAAAGATCCTGAAAACGATGCTGCGGGAACCGTTTTGGCGTGACCGCAGCCGGCGAATCTGAGTGTTCTAGAGGCGCCCCTCCACGCGCAGTTCCGGGTGCACCCAGTCGGGTGATCGCCGTTGCTTGAACGAGCGGAACCCCTCGATGGCCTCGGCGTCGGACAGGCTGGCGGTCATGCCGATGCGGTCATAGAGGCCCAGGTAGCTGTCGATGCTGGACTTGATGACACCGCGGGCGCGCGGCGCGGTTCGACAGCATTGCGTGAGTAGGTCTTTCGCCGCGTCCAGCAGACCCTCGTGCGGGACCACCCTGGTGACCAGGCCCCAGTCGAGGGCCTCGACCGCGGTGAGCACCCGCCCGGTGAACATCAGGTCACGGGTCCGCACCGGCCCGATGACTCGGGTGAGCATCTGGCTGTAGTAGGTGTCGGCGTAGCCGCGGAAGAGTTCGGGCACCCGGAAGGTCGCCCGGTCGCTGACCACCGACAGGTCGCTGCACAGCGCGATCTGGAATCCGCCGCCCTGGCATAGCCCGTTGACCGCCGAGACGATGGGCTTGGCCGAGGTGCGCACGGCGTCGAACGGCGTCACGTCCATGCCCAACGCGGAGCCGAAAGTGATCCAGTTGTCCTCGCCTCCCCCGCCGCCCATGTCACCACCGGGCGCGAAGACGTCGCCGGTGCCGGTGAGCACCAATCCGGCCAGATCCGGGTCCTCGGTGAGACGCCCTACCGCATAACGGATTCCGAAATACATCGCCGGGCTCAGCGCATTGCGGGCGTCGGGCCGGTCGATGGTGCACACCGCGATCGGTCCGTGGCGCTCGAAGCGCAGGTACGGCGTGCCCAGCCAATCGCCGTCGGGCGGACGGGGGGTGCTCTGCGGTGTTTGCGCCACGGGACTCCTCTCGGGTCGACGTCGCTACTGTAGCCCTTACGGTATCTGCGGAGCCGGGCGCCTGGACGTCGAGCGCGAGTGTGCGTGAAAATCTGACCACCCGAATGGCTCTGCGGGCATTCGAGTTTCAGCGGAGGATCTGCGCGAGGCGGCGCCACCGCCGGTGCCGGTGGCGAAACATGACCCGGACGAAGGCGCGGGTCAGCAGCCCGTGCAGGCCGTCGTCGGTTTCGATCTCGTCGGTGTAGCGGCAGCTGCCGTCGTCGATGGGCTCGAATGTGAGGCGGTGGTTCCAGGTGCGGACGGGTCCACCGTGCTCGTTGGTGTAGATCTCGGTGGGCTCGAGGCGTTTGATGGCGATGTGGTGGGTCCAGGCCGGGATCACGCCAAACCACCACAAGCGTGCCGAGCCTTGGGTGCCGACCTGGATGTGTTCGGGGACGTCGAGCCGGTACGTCCGCAGGACCGGGCTGAGGACATGCCGCATCAGCTCCGGCTTGCGTGCCAGCGCGGAGGCCGTCTCGACCGGGATCGGCAGCTCTGTAGTTAGGGTTACCTTACTCATGCAGTTCATGGTGGCCTAGCTGGTGTGATCAGGCAAGAGCCCGCGTTTCGAGGGATGGGCTGACTCCGCCGTCTGGCACTGAAGCGCGAACAGCACCGGGGCCGAAACGGTATGCTCATCTCCCGCCGCGGCGGTCGGAACGTCCTGCGTCGGCGCTGTAACCGGACCTGTTTGGGGACAGAGGCGAAATGTCGGCACCGGGCGATGGCTCAACGCAGATGAGCAACAAGAAGCTCGTTCCGCTCGTCCTTGCCGGCCTCGCGGTGGTTATCGCGGGGGCCATCACCTTCGTGGTCACGATGAGCGGCCCGTCGAGGCAGGCACCGGCCGGAACCAACTTGGCGACGACGATAAGACGATAAATAGCACCTCCAAGCAGGGGCCCCCACCCGGGACCGACCAGGGCACCAGCGGGCAGGCCGCCGGGCCGGCGAATGGGCAACCCGCCGGGCCGGCAAATGGGTCACCCACCGGGCCGGCATCGGGCGGCTCGCCGCCTCCGCCCGGGTCGACCATCACCATCACCAATACGACGGTGTTCCCGTCCACTGTGACGACGACAATCCCCTCGACCGTAGTGGCGACGGTGCCGTCAACGATTTTGACGACGGTGACGGCGCCCACCACAGTGACAGTCAGTGGTCCGCCGACGATCAGAACCGTCTTCCCTCCCACAGCGCAAGCGGCGCCCGTCAACCCCGGCCCGGGGCATCCCCGGGGGCCTTCATAAACGAGGAGATGGTCGTGGTGTGGACGTTCGATACGACGAAAGCGAGACCACGGGTCCCACGGATGACCGGTGTACTGCTGGCCATGGGATTTTTACCGGCGCTCTTCGGAGCCGCCCTCGGTATCGAAACCCACAGTGCCGCCCCGGCTCGTGCGGCAATACATTCCGCGCCGGACCGACCGCCACGGCCGGCTGATCCCCCCGTCACCGTCACAACGGTCGTCACCCAACCGTCCATTACCACCGTGACCGAATCCTCTCCGACGACCGTGACCACCACTTCGCTGACGACCGTGGCAACAACAGTGTTTACAACCGTCACCTCGACCGTGCCGGGTCCTGCGACCTCCACCGCTTACAGTCGCGGCGCGGGCTACCACTACCAGTCCGGGCAATGCGTGGGAAATGGGCCGGTCGTCAACTAACCACGGAATGAAGAACGGTGCTGACAGGACCGGAATATCTGAAGGGTCGCAGCACCAAACTGGTGGGCGAAGCATGGCATGCGCAAACCTTGGGTGGTCCCGGCTGGGATCGAACCAGCGACCTTCCGCGTGTGAAGCGGACGCTCTCCCACTGAGCCACGGGACCGGCGCCGAGACGGCGAACGACGTCGAAGACTAGCACGCGCCAGCACCCGACAATACCGGCCACAGGGTGTGGCAGGCGGTCGCGGTAGCCTGGACACGGCTTGTACCAAGAAATTTGTATGTGCCCGCTCACGTGGACTATCGTCGTGCTTCGCACCGGGCGACGATCTCGTCCGAGGCGCGCGGATGTAGCGCAGTTGGTAGCGCATCACCTTGCCAAGGTGAGGGTCGCGGGTTCGAATCCCGTCATCCGCTCGAAGGTGCAAGTGGCGTGGACCCCAACGGTGGAGTGGCCGAGTGGTGAGGCAACGGCCTGCAAAGCCGTGCACACGGGTTCGATTCCCGTCTCCACCTCCAACCTTGGTTTCCCGGCGCGATTAGCTCAGCGGGAGAGCGCTTCCCTGACACGGAAGAGGTCACTGGTTCAATCCCAGTATCGCGCACCAGTGTTTGTGCAGGTCAGCGGCTTTTTGTAGAACTCGTGGCCTCGTGCCCATTACGTGACTTTCAATCGTGCTGTCAGTCGGCGCCCTCTCACGGCCGATTTGGGCCTGGTGACGATCCTGGTCAGCGGCGCGTCGGACGATTCAAGCTGCCCAAGCAGCGATCTCCCGGACCGTTGTCACCCCTCGGTGCAACACTTCGACCAAACAGCGAGAAAGCCCGGACGATGAGCACCTATACCCACGACAACGAGCAGCCACCGACCGCGGCTGTCGGTAGTGATGAGACTGCGGTCGCCCCTGGCGCGGATGAGACGGAGATCGTCGCGCCGCCGCCCGTAGCCGGCCCTGAGCTCGCCTGGTCCCGTGCCGACGACAACGAAACCGGCGGTTCGTGGGAAGCTGCCGCCGAACGCGCCAGCATCATCCTGCTGGCCGCCGTGGGACTTGCTGTCGTTGTTGGTCTTTCGATCTGGCTGGGGTTCTACCTCCACGACCAGACTCGCCCGACACCCGCCTCGGCCGTTGCGAGTCCAGTCACGATCACACAGGCTGCCGTCAGCCCACCAATCACCGCTGCGCCGCCGCCGGTTGCAGCACCACCGCCGTCCACGGTGACGGTCACACCCGCACCCCCGGCGACACTCAGCGCAGAAGCATCCCCGCCTACTCCGCGCGTTCATGACAGCGGCGCCGTGCCGCCTCCCGGCGGCACCCACGTCTTCACCATCTGCCCAGACGGACATGAAGGCGTCGTCGGTGGCCATACCAGCTGTGCATTCGCGGCCAACGTGCGTCAAATCTTCTACGCCTCAGGCATGTCCAACCACTTCACTGCCTACTCACCGGTCACCGGCGATGGCTACGAGATGACGTGCGCCGGCCGATACCCGGCATATTTCAGCGATGGATCGACGACGATCTCGACCCGTTGCTATGGCGGTGAAAACGCCGAAGTCGTCATCTGGTAATTCCTCCGTGGTCAGGCGTGAAATTTGTGCACCGGCGAGCGTGCGCGTCGGGCGCCCGCGGATCGGCCGGGTCGGCGACCAGGGCATACAAGGCGCTCTTGTAGCCGGTACGTAGGCGACCTGTCCGCAACGACGTCCAATCGAGCGATCGAATAACGCCGCCGTGGGAGCCGACCAGATATCGACACCTCGAACGCGGACGAATCCCAAATCCGCTGCGAAATCATCGCGGGAGTTGTAGAACTTGGATAGCGGTCCGCGCTCGAGGTACGCGCTGCATTGCCGAGCCAGAAGACGTTTGGGGAAAGGGTCGTTGAGCAAGGCATCTAGATTACTTGCGGCACTGGGAGTTACGGCGTGGGTAACTCTCAATGCCCCCGTGGCGTCGGCCGGCCCGGGCGGCAACATTCCAGGCCCCGGCGTCTGCGACTACCCCGGCATTGGCGGAAGTACCTTCGAGGCGGGCGCCTTGACGTACTACTGCGATTTCCCCACCGAAGAGAACAGCACGCACTGGCACTGCGAATACGGCGGATGGAACATGGGTGGCCCGGGTGGCAACGCACCCATCGGTGGAACGATCATGGGCTTTGGGCTAACCATTCCCGCAGGCGATTTCGGGGGCGCTAGCGGTGGATGTTCATGGCGCTGGCCGGATAACACCAACGGCCCCGCGCCCAACCCGCCGGGCGCGTGGAAGAACCACTTGGTGCCCAAGCCGCCGCCGCCCGAACATCGGGCACCCCCGCCACCCGCAGCACCAGCGGCCCAGCCGGAGACCGGACCGCCGACGGCGATCGCTCCGAACTCCGACGATGAGCCACAGACACCGGCCTACACCAACCCGGCGTTTCCGAATCCCGGCAGGCCACAAAACCCGCAGAGTTAGCTTGTGCCGCAGCCACTCAGCCATATCCAGCAACGTGATCGCTTCCCCACCCGTCACTGGTGCTGACTACAAGATAGCTTTCCCCCCAATGTTATTGGGCTCATATCTGAGCCGTTGGGATGCTGCTGAGCGAAGTGAATTCCCTTGATTAACCTAGTCGCTCGCCTGCTGCACCAAGTTGATCGCCTGTTCGAAAGCGGCCCGCGGTGTCGGACGTCGGCGTTACGATCTGCGCGAACGACTACAGATCCGAGTTACCCATGAATCACATCCGACGCCTCTGCGCGCTCACCGCGTTCGCATTGTCCATCGCAGCCGGCACTTTCGCAGGCATCCCCACCGCCGCGGCTGACCCGGTGTGCGGGACAGCCGGCACCCCGCCGTGCGCGGGTCCCGGACCTTTGACACCAGAACAGCAGTGCGCCCTTTACGCGTGGCGAACCTGGACGCCATGCAACTGGATGGGCATGCAGGTCCCCGCCGGCACGCCGGGCAGCCTCTGACACTGAAATTGGTTGTGTAGGCAGGTCGGCCAAACCCGCGTCTTGCGTATCGTCAGCCCCATGACCCAACGGTTGGAAACCCGACTCAACCCGCACGCGCCGACGGTCCTGAGCCTGTTCCGGATCTTCTTCGGCCTCTTGTTCCTGTGCCACGGCACGTCGCTGCTGTTCGGCTGGCCGAGAGCTACCGTCGCCGCGCCCGCTGGCACGATCTATTGGCTCTCGGGATTGATCGAGTTGATCACCGGCGCCTTGATCAGCCTCGGACTGTTCACGCGTCCAGCGGCTTTCATCGCCTCCGGCGAAATGGCCGTCGCGTACTTCACCCACCACTTTCCGCACGGGTTCTGGCCGATCAACAACGGCGGTGAAGCCGCGGTCATGTACTGCTGGGCCTTCTTTCTGCTGGTGTTCACCGGGCCGGGTGCCTACGCATTCGACACCCGGCTCGGGCCTCGCGGCCCGGGATATCTGAGAAGGTCACCGCGCGGTCGCGGGCGCTGGGGTCGATAAGTTGCGAGATGAGTCAGTAATCGAGCCCGTAACCGCCGCGCAAGTCCTTGTGCGCGGCCTCCAGCGTGCGGTCGCACAGCTCAACGAGGGCGTCGAGGTCGAGATCCGATTCCCTGCCCAACCGGTCCAGCCACACCGTCTCCACCTTCCTCAGCTCGGACCACTTGAGTTCGCCCTCGTAGTACACGGTCACGTCCTCCTGCGGAGCGGGGCACGCGGTCGTCTGCGCCAATTGCCGCTTGCACGAATCCAATTGGGTCAGCGAGAACCCGTGCTCGCGGAACTGACGATCCCACTCGTCGAGCAGCCGACTCACCACGTCGCGCACCGGTGGCGCGGCGTAGACCATCAGTTCGGCCACCCCGTCGTCGAGGCCCAGACGCATGCGGAAGTCATAGAGCTCTCGAATGGCTTCTGCGCGGCGCTGGTTGGCGATCTCCTCGGCGGTGCCGGTGCCTTCGTATTGGGCCGCGCGCTTGACGTAAATGATCGCGGAGATCAGCGCCTTCAACACGGCCTTTTTGTCATCGGCCGCCCGCTTCTCGAAATCGAGAACACGTTCGTGGCGGCGGTCTTGCTCCTTGTTCCGGGCGTCGATGCGCTTGGTCCAGATCGCGACGGTGGCGCTGGAAATCACCGACGCGAGAGGCACGAGCGCGTTGGCAACCAACGTCGTCCAGTTCATTTGTCGGCCCTCAGCCGCAGAAGCCAGGGGGCGGCGGCGGGACATCGGCCGGACGGTCCGTTTGGTTGCAGAGGCCGGATTCCGAGTGCGGATTGTGGGGCGCGGTCGGGCTTGGCTGGGGAGTGTTAGGCGGTGGCGGGTCCGCGTTGGCCGCCGCCGCCGGCCCGAGCACAACCATCCCCAACACGGCGGCGAAAATGATTGCGGCGGACGACTTTTGACGCTTGGATCCAGCGGCGCGGCCGAGGTGATCAGTGGTGGTCATGATGTTTCCTTTGTGTGGTCGCAGCCCCCGGTGGGCCGCCTCGCAGCTAGGACCATCCCGGGGACCGTTTGGCGCCTAGATCGAGGCTATGCGGGGGGCCGTGGGGTGTCTTGCGATTTGTGGAATTCGAAGCGCCCGCGGACGCCCACGCAATTTCGACCATTCCGCGCGTGAGTAACCGCCCAAACGCCTATGCTCCCATCGACGAATCGGGGGGACGTCCCGATGTGCGGAGGGTCCCCATGATGACACGGCGATGGAATCAGTCCGACGAAGCCAAGAGCGGCTACGTCAAGGAGTTGTTCTCCGCGTTGGCCCCGCGCTACGACGTGATGACCGACGTATGGACGGTCGGGCTGCACCGCGTGTGGAAGCGACAGGCCATCGAGCTTTGCGCGCTTCGCCCCGGGGAACGAGTGCTGGACGTCGCCACCGGGACGGGAGATCTGGCGTTCGCGGAAAAGGCCGCGGTCGGGCCGCAAGGCGAGGTCGTCGCCGTCGACTCCTGCGCGGCGATGCTTGACGTCGCCCGGGGGCGACGGGGCGGGGTCATCGACTTTCGGGAGGGAGACGCCATGGATCTACAATTCCCGGATGCTTCGTTCGACGTGGCCACCATCGGCTTCGGGCTGCGCAACGTCGCGGACCGCGGGAAGGCGCTCCGCGAGGTCCGGCGCGTCCTGCGGCCGGGCGGCCGGCTGATGGTGCTCGATTTCAGCACGCCGAACTCCAAGCCGCTGAAGGCCTTTCACGATGTGCTCTATTTCGGCGTGATGCCGACGGTGGGCTGGGCGTTCTCCTGGCATCGCGACGCCCACCACTACACGTCCGATTCCATCCGCACCTGGCTCTCACGCGACGAACTACGTGAGGCGATGCTGGACGCGGGCTTCGTCGACGCCCGCTACGTGTCGCTGCGCACCGGCTTCGGCACGGTCCACTTCGGGGCGCGTCCTGCAGCATGAGACCACAGCGGACGCGTCATACGCTCCCTTCGACACTGGCAACGTAAGGGGCAACCGATGCGACTCTCCTCGCGCAGTACGCAACCGGAGACGATGGACGACGAGAGCACAGACCTGGCCACCTATCAGCGGTGCCTGGGTGAGCTTGCCGTCGTCAATCGCATGACGTTCACCCACTACCCGACGATTCGCTGGCTGGCGTGTGCCACCGCCGCCATCCCGCCCGGCGGCACAGTCACCGTGCTGGACGTGGCCTGCGGGCATGGTGACCTGTCGCGTGCCATCGCTACCTGGGCGCGGCGGCGCGGGCTGAAGGTTCGGCTATCGGGCATCGACGCCAACCCGCGCAGCACAGCCATCGCACGCGAGGTGACGCCGCAATGCATGGATATCGAATACCGGACGGCCGACGTA
Source organism: Mycobacterium sp. 94-17 (assembly GCF_035617725.1). Taxonomy (NCBI): domain Bacteria; kingdom Bacillati; phylum Actinomycetota; class Actinomycetes; order Mycobacteriales; family Mycobacteriaceae; genus Mycobacterium; species Mycobacterium sp. 94-17. The sequence goes on along the minus strand of NZ_JAPIYN010000015.1, from coordinate 78,507 downwards.
TTTGAGTATGCGTTCACCGAGCAGCCCGACTTCATCGTCAGCTCCCACTTCACCCACCATCTCAGCGACGACGACGTCGTCAAGTTCTTGTCCTGGCTCGACGAAAACGCCGGGCGCGGTTGGCATATCGTCGACCTGCAGCGCCACGCGCTGCCGTACTACAGCTTCCCGGCCCTGGCACGCGTGATGCGCTGGCACCGCATCTTGCGCGAGGACGGGGTCATCTCGATTGCGCGTAGCTTCCGCCGCGACGACTGGCGGACGTACCTGGACCGGGCCGGCATGCAGGCCGACATCTCCTGGAATCTGTTCAGGCTGTGCGTGAGTCAGACCAAAGGCCGGAACTGACCCGCTATCTCGGCCGGCGCCGAGGCATCGGGCGGCGGCGGCGCGGCCGGAACGCGTCTTTGACCTTCTCGCCGGCGTCTCTCAGGTGAGCCACCCGCTGGTCGGCTCTGCCCTGCGCTTCCAGCGCAGGGTCGTTGATCGCACGCCCGAACGCCGCCTTGACCTTTCCCGTGATCTGGTCCACCTTGTTGCGGGCCTTATTCGCACCACTCACCAGCGTTTCCTTTTCTTCCGGTTCGCCAAAAACGCGCTGAGTGCGGGTACCCCTTTTCGGCATGTCCCACCCCGGGCGTGCCCGGCAGGCGTCACCCGGGTGAACCGCCGGCGTCGCATGGGCGGAGCGGAGCTGGTGAGAATTTCAGCCACATGCGCTTCTTGATCGCACCCAGGTGCGCCAACGCGACGACGATGAAACTACTGAATGCGCCACCCGAAACCCCCACCAGCAGCGCGATCAATATCTTATGGTGGGGCGCCAGTTCCCAGCGGTCCAGAATCGGCGCCGCCAGTCCTTCATAAACTCCGACCAATAGGGAAAACGACGCGACCGGGATTTCGGACAACTGCAGTCGTTGCCGCGTGGTGGCCAGCCGAATTCCCAGCTTCGGCACGGCTTTTACCACGCGTGAATACGCGGTACCCGTCACCGCGACACTGCCTGCGGCGGAGACGAATCCGAACAGCATCAGATTCACGGCCGGCGGGAACACCAGAAAGCCGGCGATACATGTCTGTATCCAAAAAATGACCGCGAGCAGCACGCCTCCCCACGTGCCCATGGCAAGGGGGCGCAGCACACGCACGATAACCGCATCGTTCACCCGGATTCGCACCCTCGGCAGAACGATCCAGTTCAACAACACATAGACCACCAGCGCGCCGACGAATCCGATGACCAACCCGTACGCACCGACGATCAGCATCCTGTTTGCGAACGCCGAGAACTGCGCGGCGGCCGTTGCGGTGCGGGACACCCGGCTGACTTTGGGCCCTCCCTCGGAAAAGAGGGCCAGCAAAGGAACCGTGATTCCTTCCAATATCGCGAACAACCAGACCAGGTGCCAAGAAAAATTGACGTCAACCGTGACGAATTGTTCCCGCATCGATCTTCCGGAACGAGTCATCTCCCCTGTTCCCACGCGTGAAGGGCGTTCAATACGGCGCTCTGTCAGGAGTTCATTTCGCAGCCAGTCTAGGGCCGGCGGCGCCTCGTCAGAGTCGATTCGCGGCGATCCCGGACGTCCCGGTGCGGCGAAAATAGACCGCACCCGATCCGCCCGTGCGTTCAAAATGCGTTATCGTCGCGCAGTGACCAGACCTGCTCACCTGAGCGCTCTCGCTGCGGCGCTGGCACTGACCGCCAGTCTGACCGCGGCTCGCAGCACCGCGGACCCGACGACTCAACAGTCGCCCTTCCCGACCGGAAAGTCCGGCACCACCATCCACGTCACGGAGTACAGCACCGCGACCGCCGACGTCACTCTCAACAACGCGACGTGGGTCTCGTCCGGCTGCTACGGCGGCGCGGGTTGCAACGTCGTCGAGTTCACCATCGCCGGCAAGTCCAGCCTGCCGTTCCACTACGGCCAGACCTCCGTCACCGCCGCCTCCTCCCCGTGGAGGCAAGACCCCAACCGGGATACCGAGGGCGGCTCACCCATGGTCGACTACCAGAAGATCAACAAGATGCCGCCCCTGCGCACGGGCAGCGTCACCGACGGCCAAACCGCGCACGGGTTCATCGCCTATCCCGGCACCATCGCCCAGGGCGACGTGTACATCGAGTTCAACGATCCCGACGCCCCGGCGGCACCAACCCCATTGGCGGGCTGGAAAGTCCACACCTGAGCGCAATCCCGGTCAGACAAGATGTGCCGCAACGGAATACAGCTCTGAACGGTGGCCGCGGGATGTCCGGCTGATTCAGACGCGCTCGGCCTTCATATCCATGTCGATGGTCCCCTGGCACGCGCCGCTCGCGATGTCGGTGTGCATGATGCCGTCGAGCGACCCGTCGGGTTGGGGCGTGTAGTGCACCTCGGCTCGGGCCGGATTCCATTGGATCGTGGTGTCCGGCATCATGCAGTCCCACTGGAAATCGTTGACCTGCGACCAAGACGTTCCATCCCAGGTGAACTGAACCGGCTGCGGAACCGTCGGGTTACGGGGCGCAGGGCCACTGATGATGGTGGCGACGCATTTCCCGTTGGTGCAGGTCGAGGAAAAGCCATAGGTCTCGGTGTGCTGGACCTCCGGGTTGCCGACCGCCATGCTGGTTCCGGCCTTGGGGCCGACCATGAACGTTATTGCGTACTGGCCGTTCCAGGACGGATTACCGGCGCAGGCCGTCGGCGGCAGTGACAGGGCGATCGCCAGCGACGCCGCGGACACACCGGCCAAGCCCTTCAGACGCCTTGGAGCCATGGTTCCTCCTCCGCTTCCGCAGCGATTCAATAGTCGTCTGCCGAGCAGTCGTGGACAAGGTCCCTGCTCACTTCTTGACGCGCCCGATGTTCGTCGTGGCCGGGGTGGCCTTACCAGCCCCACTCGTCGTCGTCCAGAACGTCCACGGTCAGCGCGTTGTCGGCCGGGCCTTTCGTCCCGTACGTGAAGGTGAGCAGGGTGCGGTCGTCGTCGAGGGGCTCGGTCGCTATGACGGTGGCGTGCCCAACTTTCATGCGAATCCTGTCTCCGGGCTTCAATTCGTCAACGCGCTTGAGGGGCACGCTCAACCCATCTCCGCGCGCGCGATCGCGCATCGCAAGGGCCGGCCCATCATTGGCCGATAGTAGATCCCGGCACCCGAGACACGCGGAAGGCGGTTGGCGCGCGCCCGATCCTGGAGCGTGCCCTCTAGTTCTGCACCAGGTCGGGGATGGGTTCCGCGTCGGTCAGCCAGTGCCGTCCGGCCTGACGGGCCGCTTCCCACTTGGGGATGCTCACCGCGTCGTCCTGGCCCAGGTCGCCCGGCGTCGGGCCGATGCGCTCGGCCAGCCCGGTGAGGGCATCCAGATCGAAGTTGTAGATCTCGGCCGCCGCCAGGCCCAGCATCTGCCGCGTCTCGTCTATCGGAATGTCCCAGAACGAGCGGCGCAGCCAATCGCGGGTGTGCGGCCACGTTCCTTCGGGGTGGGGATAATCGTTGCCCCACAACATGTTTGGAACGCCGATCTCGTAACGCCGGGCCAGTTCGCGACGTTCGGTGGTGGTGGCGCCGATAAAGCAGTTCCGGTCGAAGTAGGCCGACGGCGGCATGGTCAGATCGCCCTCCAGCAGTCGGCTCATCTTCTTGGCCGAGTGCTCACGCATGAACCGGGTGTCCATCAGCCACAACAGATCGTTGGCCCAGAAGGCGCCGCACTCGGTGGCACCCCAGCGCAGGTTCGGGAAACGCTCGAACACACCGCCCCACAAGGCAAACCACAGCGGCCGGACCCCCCACCAGCGCACCTCGGTCGTGTAGATGCCCAGGTGCGGACCGTACTGTTCGCTGGGGGCGGGACCAACGTGGGTGTGAACCGGCATCTGCAGGTCCTGGCAGGCGGCCCAGACCTTGTCGTATCGGCGGTCATGGTAGGGCGCATAGTCGCCCCAGAGCACCGGGATCATGATGCCGCCGCGCAGGCCGGCGTCGGCCGCTCGGACAATCTCGGCCACCGCCGCGTCAACGTCGGCAAGTATCGGGATCACCGCCACCCCCGCCCGTCGCTCCGGGCTGCTGCTGCACAGTTCGGCCAGCCAGCGGTTGTGGGCCCGCGCCCCGGCCATCGCACGTCCCGGGTCCAGGTCGGCAGACTGCCCCAAGCCCGCGCCGAACGGCGCCCCGGCGACACCGGTGACGGCGTCGGCGTCGGGAAAGATCACCTCGCCGGCGACGCCGTCGCCGTCGAGCTCGCGGTCGCGCTGTGCGACGTCCCAGCCGCCCGCGATCCCTTCCCCGTGCTCGTCGAACCACTGCTCGGCAAACTCTTCATCGATGAAGCCGCTGGCCTGCGCCGCGGCGGCGGTCTTCTCGGCCAGGAAAGTCTCGAAGTCCTCCCGGTATTCCGGGTCGACGTACTCGCGGTACTGCTCGGTGGGCAGCTCGGCGTGGGTGTCTGCCGAGATGATGAGATAGGGCTTCACGGCGGTCCTTTCGCTACCAGGCACGGATGGGATCGGGCTCGAAGACGGTGCTGCTCGCGTCGGCGGGCACGGCCGCCAGCGGTTCGGCAACCTCGGCCACGGTCGGTCCGATTCGGTCGACCAGGGGTGCGAGAACATCCAGGTCGAAGCCATAGACGGCGGCCGCATTCCCGCCGACCATGGCCGCCACCTCGTGGGCCGGGACGTCACTGAACGTGTGGCGCAACGCCTCTCGGGTGTAGGGCGCGGTGCCCTCCAAGTGCGGGTAGTCGCTCCCCCACATGATCCGGTCGACGCCGATGCCGTGGCGCTCGGCGCATTCGACGGGGCGCATGAAGCTGGCGCCGACGTAACACTGACGGGCCCAGTACTGGCTGGGTTTGAGGCTCAACGAGCCGGCGGTGGGCCCGGCGAAGCGCGCGATCGCGGAGTTCGCTCGCCCGTAGCGGGCGGCCGCCACATCGAGCGAGTCGAGAGTCGCCGGTATCCATCCGGCGCCCTGCTCGGTGAAGACCACGGTGAGGTCCGGATGCCGATCCATTGCGCCACTGAAGATCAGGTGCCACAGCGCCCGGTGCGCAAACCAGTGTGTCTCGTACACCCACACCGCGAACGAACTGCCCCATCCGTCCGTCGGGTTCGGTCCGGCGTTGCCGCCGTGGTGGTTGATCACCACCCCCGCCTCGTCGCACGCCGCCCAGAGCGGCGCCCAGTGCTCGGCGTAGAGCTGCGGGATGGCGCTACCCGGAGGAATTCCGGGCAGCAGCACACCGCCGCGAAGGCCCAGCTTGGCGATCTGGGCTATCTCGGCGACGGCCTCGTCGACATCCCCGACCAGAATTTGGCCCACCCCGGCGCGCCGCTCGGGCGACAACGAGCAGAAGTCGGCCAGCCAGCGATTGTGCGCCCGCAGGCCGGCCCAGCGCAGTTCCAGCTCCCGGCCCGACTCCGGTTGGGGCGCCGCCAGACTCGCCTGCGGAAAAAACGGGGGCACGGTGTTGGGGAAGAGCACCTCCCCCGCAATGCCCTCGGCATCCAGATCGGAGTTGCGCCGATCGGTGTTCCAATTGCGTTCGGCGTCGGCCTCGGTGAGGTCGCCGAACGGGTTGACGTATGTCTTCGCCCAGCCGTCGAATTCCTCGCGGTACTGCGGATCGAGGTACTCGCGGTAGTCGAGCAGGTCAGCGCCGGCGTGGCAGTCGGCCGAAATGACCGTGTACCGGTCCATTTCGCTATGCCCGCGCCGGTTCGGGCCTGGGGGCGGCAAGCAGGGCCACGTCGTCATAGCGCTGGTGCACGTAGGGCAGCAGCCATTCCTGCGGCACCCGCTCCGCGATCCGCCCCACCTGGATGGTGCGCCGGCGACACCAGGTGACCGACCTGAGTTGGCGGATCACGATGTCGGCCACCGGATCCAACGGTGACTCGCCCAATTCGAGGGTGGCGTCGATCTCCTCCAGCAGCTCGTAGTGCCGGTGGTATTCGCCATAGACCAGGTGGGGGTCAGTGATGCCGCCGCCGTCGGGGGCACGCAGGAACTTGAAGTAGAACTCGGTGTTCACCTGGTCGGGCGGCAACTCCGCCGGACCCCGGATCCGGCCGTTCACCGTGATGAGCCGATAGCCCAGGCGATCGATGGCGGCGGCGACGCGATCGCCGTCCCGATCCACCGTGATCTGGGCCAATTTCTTTGGCTCGCCGAAGGTTTCGCGCCCGCCCGTCACCGACTGCTCGGTGGACTGCGGCATGAAGAGCGGGTAGTCACCCTCCAGCTCGCCGTGCCGGGCGGTCACCGAGAACACCGCCGACCCGAACGGTGGCCTGCCCTCGATCCGGACCCGCTGCAACTGAATCCGCACCAGTGGTTCGGCCGCCGGCGTGAGAGGCCGGGGTAAGACCGCCGCGACGATCTCCGGATCGGTGAGGTAGGTGATGGTCACGGCCTCGGTGGCGATGGGCGCCTTGGTGGCGTCGATCTCGTGGTCGACCTGCGCCTCGGGCGGACGTGGACCGTAGCGAACTGCATTGGCATTCAACGTTTTTCTCCTTGTTTCTCGGCATGCTGGCCCAGGACGTCGACAAGATAATTGGGCTCACCACGATCAAGGATCGATGCCGCTTTAGCGCTCACGACCTGGTCGGCGGATGTGGGCGGACCAATCATCCAGAAGCGGTCGGCCCGGATACCGTCGACGACCAGGTCGGCGACCGTCTCGAGAGGGGTGAACGCGACGTGCGCACCGGCGGCCTCGAACCGATCCACCACCCGTGCCAGCGTCTGGTCGGGGGTGCGACGTTCCTGCGTCGCGGCGTAGCGCTGCGGCCGGTGGCGCCACGACTCCCAGATGCCGGTGTTCAGAAATCCGCCGGGGAATAGGACATGTGCCCGAACCCGCGCCCCGGCCATTTCCAGGTGCGTGTAGAGGCTCTCGGTCAGGCAGAGCACCGCGGCCTTGGTCATCGGGTAAACCGCCGTGGCCGGTCCGCCCATGGCTCCGCGGGCGATCGGCGCGAACCCGCCGTTGCCCGAGCAGGTGTTCACCACGTGCCCGTCGTCCTGCTCGAGCAGGATCGGCACGAAGGCTTTGATGCCGTGGATGACGCCCAGCACGTTGACGTCGATCCCCCAGCGCCAGTCGGCCAGGTCGTGCTCCCACATGTACCCCTCGGAGACTCCGCCGGTGCCAGCGTTGTTGCACACCACGTGCACCGCGCCGAAGCGCTCGACCGCCTCCTTGGCCAGCGACTCGACCGAGGAGTAGTCGGTGACGTCGGTAACCACCCCGGCCACGTCGATGCCCTCGTCCGCAAGAGCCCGGGCAGCATCGTCCAACGGTTCGGCGAGAACATCGGCGAGCACCACCTTCATGCCCTCTTGGCCGAAACGCCTGCCCATGGCCCGGCCGATGCCGCCCGCCCCGCCGGTCACGACCGCCACCCTGCCCCGAAGCTCTGTCATTGTGGCAATGGTCACATGGTCGCAGATAGCACCGCAAGTATTCGCATTATGCGACCATTGGGCCCATGGCCCCGCGTCCCTCCCCGCAGACCGAGCGGGTGGTGAACCTGTTCGAGCAGCTGGCGGGTGACGGGCGCCAGGGCATGTCGTTGGCCGAGGTCTCCCGGCACTTGAACGTCCATAAGGCGAGCTGCCACTCGATGCTGTCCGAGCTGCTCCGCGCCGGCTGGCTGTTGCGCGACCCGGTGCGCAAGACGTATCACCTCGGCCCCGCCCTGGTCCGCCTCGGCCGCGAAGCGGCCTCCCGCTATCCGGCTCTGGTGCTGGCCCGCTCGGCGATGGCCGAGCTGTCGGCCGCGACGGGCGCCCACTGCGTCGCGTTCTCGGTGAGCGACGACCACTCCACCGTCGTCGATCAGGTCCGGAGCCCGCACGGCGGCGGTCACCCGATGCCCATCGGCACTCAGTTCCCGCACCGCCCCCCGTACGGCGCGTCGACCGTCGCCTGGGCCGGGCCGGAGGCCCGGGAGCGCTGGCTGACCACGCTGCCTGAAGACGTGCGCGATCGCTACCGTGAGGCCATCACCGCCGCCCTGCGGCGTGGCTACGCGGTCGGCCTGCACCTCCTGCCCGACATGCGCCTGCAGGAACTGGCGCTCCTCGTGCGCAGCGCCGAGGTGCGTTCCACCCGGCTGAGCCGGCTGGCGCAGGAGCTGACCGACGAACTGATCCACCAGGAGGAGTGGTTCCCGAGCAGCCTGGACCCGGACCGCACCTACGTGGTGAGCCACATCGACTCCCCGATCCTGGTCCGCGAGTCACGCATCGCGCTGATACTCAGCCTGGTTCCCAGCACCGAGCCGATGAGCGGCGCGCAGGTCACCCAGCTGGGGACTCAACTCGCTTCTGCGACAAGACGGCTCAGTGCCGCGCTGACCGAAGAGTCCGGTTAACGTCGCTGCGGGGCCAGCCGCTTGAGGGCCAGCCCCCCTTCAAACGGCCGGTACCCGAAAGCCGCCGGCGCGCGATAGCCCGTGTCCTCGAGAGGGGTGTGCACCTCGGCGACAGTGGGCCCGACCTTGCCCGCCACGGGCACCAAAGCGTCAAGATCGAACCGGTAGAGGCGAGCGGCATTGCCGCCCAATATCTTTCGGCAAGCATCCTCCGGTCTGTCGTGCAGCGCCCACCGAATGGCCAGCTTGGAATGGGGTGCGAAACCTTCCTCGTGCGGATAGTCACTGCCCCACATGATGTGCTCGGGTCCCATGAAGTCGATCATCGCGCTGTCGAAAGGCATCAGCTCGCTGGCCAAATAGCAGTTCCGCTTGACGTATTCGCTCGGCATGAGGGTCAGCGCGTCGACCGACGATCCGCCGAACATCCCGTAGGTGCGGTTGCCGGCGTCGGACTTCATGGTGGGCACCATCGCGTCGAGAATGCCGATCTGCCCGGGCACCCAGAGCGTGCCCTGCTCGGTCGGCACGAATCGCAGCGTCGGATACCGCTCGAACACCCCGGCCAGGATCAGGTGCCCGAGTGTCCGCTGGGCCCAGATCGCCATCTCGGTGATGAGCACCGCGTTGGAGGCCGGCTGGTCCATCGGCATCTCAGGGCTGCCGGCGCCCGCATGCTGCACCACCGTCAGGTCCAAGTCCGCGCACAGCGCCCAGAGCGGTTCGTAGCGGGTGTGAAAAAGCGGGGCCACGTGCGGGTCGCCGGGCGAGACCGCCGGGATGAGCACGCCACCGAAGCAGCCCTGCTCGACGCCCCAGCGGATCTCGTCCAGCGCGAGTTCGACGTCGTTGGGAAAGACCTGGATCAACCCGCGGCGGCGCGCCGGCGCCAGCGAACAGAAGTCGATCTGCCAGCGGTTGTGGGCCTGCACACCGGCCCAGCGCTGCTCGAAGTCCGTACGGGTGCGGGGCAGACTGATGGTGATGTTCGGGGTGCTCGGGAAGAACGGGGGGACGGTGTTGGGCAGCAGCACCTCTGCGGCCACGCCGTCGGCGTCCATCTCCGAGATCCGCAGCTCGTGGTCCCAGTTCCGGTTGGCCGTGGCGACGATCAGGTCGTCGAACGGGCTGGCGTAGGCCTCGGCCCAGGCATCGAACTCCTCGTGCAGCCGCGACGGCAGATACTGCCTGTAACCGTGGATATCCGCCCCGGCATGAGTATCCGTCGAGATAACGACGTAGCGGTCCAGCGTGTCCCAGGTTGTAGCCATCGCACCTCCAAAGGTATGTGGAGTATAGAACTTTTGACCCGGCCGGCATGACCTCATGATTTCGCGGGGCGCGCCGCCCGGAGCAAGATGTGGGGCGTGAGTTGGACGAGGTACTCGGACAGGGCGCTCGCAAATCTGACCCTGGACGGCGACGCGCTGCACGCCGAGCTCGAAGACTATATCCGCGTGGATAATCCGCATCTGACCGACGTACGGCTCGAGCGGGCGACCGCGACCGAGGAGTACGACACCGGCGCCCCAGCCCGCAGGCGGTGGTATGAGGTCACGTATCTGGCTGAAGACCCGGAGGACAACGCGTAGCGTCCGGCGACTTCGTGCAGTGAACGGCCCAGCAGCACCTTCAGCGTGGCGCACAGACTGCTGAGCACACCCGCGAAGGTACGCCGGGATGCCGGAGCGTGACCCTGCTGGTGCCGAGATCTTGGTTGGGATTTCCGGCGAATCGGTCCGAAATCCGCTGCAGGCGTGGTGCAGATCTGCGTCCTCGGTGTGAGGCACCGCGATGTCGGCTATCGTTCATAGGAGTCGTCCGTGACTCACCGATTGGCCCACGCATAGAGGGGTGGCCATGACCCTGGCGAACGTCGGTTCCCGGAAGTGGTGGACCGTGTGCGCGACCGTGCTGTCCACCGTGGCGCTTTGCTGCGCGGCGCCGGCGACGGCGGACGACGCCGACGACGCGTTCCTCGCAGGCCTCGCCAAGGGTGGAATCACCATGCCCGACAACGCCAATGCGATCGCACGGGCGCAAACGGTATGCACCAGTATCGCCGCCAACCCGAACGCATCGGTGCCCGCGTTCCAGTTGGCGAGGCAAACGCCTCTTAACATCAAGCAGGCCGCCTACTTCGTCGGCCTCTCGATAGCCGTCTATTGCCCGCAATACCGGGAGGATATCGACCCGTCGGTGGCCTGGTTGCTGCCGCCGCCGCTCATGTGAGCGGACTTACTGCGGCACAAGTGGTTCCGCGGCGTTCAGCGCCGGATCGCGCCCGCGGGAGCATGCTCATACGCAACGGTCAGCCAGAACACTGTGCGCTCGATACCCGGCACGATCTCGGTGACGGCGATCTCGCCCTGGGTGAATCGGGTGAGGAGCCCATAGACCACGCCGGTGAGGATCAGCTCGAGGTCCTCGGCGAATACCGGCTCCGCCTGCGCCAGAACCGCTTTGGCGACGGGCACCACCGCGTCGACGCCGCGCTGAATGAGGCGCTTTCCGCCGGGGCCCGATCGCGCCCGGAAATAGGAGCGCAGCATCGTCGGATGGTGTTCCCACGGCTCGAAAATGGTCCTCATCACGTGCATGAGGTCGGTATAGATTGACTCGCCGTGCAGGCCGTCGAGCAGCGAGAGCAGGCGCGCGTAGCGATTGGTGTCCATCCAGCCGTCCAGGGCCGCGACGATGAGCTCGTCGCGCGTTCCGTACCGCTTGTAGATGGTCGCCAGGGACACGCGGGCGCGTCGGGCAACCTCGCGCAGTTGCACCGCCTCGTAGCCCTCGCTGTCGAGCATCTCGACCACGATGTCCAGGATCGGGTCCGCCCGCCGCTCGCAACCGCCGTCCATCGCATCCCCACCGGCACCTGTCGCCTTCACGGTAACCATGTTACTGTGTGGCGGTGAGTAACGCCGTTACCAGCCTCTGATCTGCACCGATGGACAAGAATCGAGGAAAATCCCGTGGGTTTACTAGACGGCAGAGTCGCCTTCATCACCGGGGTGGCGCGTGGCCAAGTACGTCACCGGCGTGACATTCCCGGTCGACGCCGGCTTCTGCAACAAGGTCTGATGCGCCGATGACAACCAACGCGACGGGCCGGGTCGCCGGCAAACGGGTCGTGGTCACCGGCGCCGCGCGCGGCATGGGACGCTCCCACGCGGTGCGGCTGGCTGAAGAGGGCGCCGACTGCATCCTGATCGATATCTGTTCCACGCCGGAGGGTTTGGAATACCCGCTGGCCACCGAAGACGACTTGAACGAGACGGCGCAGCTGGTCGAGAAACACGGCCGCCGGGCGGTCACGAAAATCGTCGACGTGCGCGACGAGGCCGCCATGACGACCGCGGTCGATGCGGCCGTCGACGAGCTCGGCGGGCTCGACGGTGCGGTGGCCAACGCCGGCGTGCTCACCGTCGGCACCTGGGACGCCACCACCGCCGAGCAGTGGCGGCTGGTCCTCGACGTCAACCTCATCGGCGCCTGGAACACCTGCGCGGCCGCCCTGCCCCACCTGGTCGCCCGCGGCGGCGGCAGCCTGGTCAACATCAGCTCGTCGGCCGGCATCAAGGGAACACCGCTGCATGTGCCCTACACGGCGTCCAAGCACGGCATCGTCGGGATGACGCTGGCGCTGGCCAATGAACTTGCCGCACAGAACATCCGCGTCAACACCGTGCACCCCACCGGGGTGGCGACCGGCATGGCGCCACCGAGCATGCACACGTTGATCGCCGAGCAACGCCCCGACCTCGTGCCTATCTTCCTGAACGCCCTGCCCGCACCGCTGATCGAGGCGTCCGACGTAAGCAACGCGGTGCTCTACCTGATCTCCGATGAATCCCGTTATGTCACAGGACTCGAGCTGAAAGTCGACGCCGGTGTCACCATTCGATAAGGTCCCGCCGCGCGGCGGCGGGCGACATGAACGCGGGATGCGCACCTTCGCCGAGGTGATGACGATCGACCCGCCCGATGGCGACAGCCCGTACGCGCGCGGCTTGATTGACTTCGTCTTCGGCGAGGTGTGGTCGCGGCCGGGCCTGAGCCGCCGTGATCGACGCTTCGTTACCCTGGCCTGTGTCGCGGCCGCCGACGCGCAAGCCCCCCTCGAGCAGCACGTGTACGCCGCACTCAACAGCGGCGACCTCACCATCACCGAAATACGGGAGACCGTCCTGCATTTCGCCGTCTACGCGGGCTGGCCCAAGGCGTCGCGGTTCAACATCGCGGTGGATCTGCAATGGGCCAGGATCGCGGAGGAGCGCGGTGAGCCGGCCCCTCCCCCCGAACCCCTGCTGCCGCTGGCCACCGCCAGCGACCCCGAGCAGCGGTTACAGGGCGGCGAGGAGTCGTTCAAGGAGATCAACTGCATGCCGTTCGCGCCGATGCGCGACAACCCCTACTCGGGAGCCGGCATTTTGAACTTCGTCTTCGGCGAGATGTGGCTGCGCCCCGGGCTGGGGATGAAGGAACGCCGCCTCGTCACCGTCGCCTGTGTCGCCTTCCAGGATGCCGAAATCCCGATCATGTCCCACGTATACGCGGCGCTCAAGAGTGGCGACGTCGCGTTCGAGGAGATGGACGAACTCGCGCTGCAGTTCGCGGCGTACTACGGCTGCGCCAAGGCCGACTACCTCAACCAGGTGATCGCGGACCAGAAACAACGGGTGGCTGCCGAGAACCGGGCCGACCACATCCCCGTCGGCTGACTTGCACCACAATGGAGGAACCGCAGTCAAGGCAACCGCGTCCTCGCCGCCGCTCTCGGTGGCGTTACTCGTTGGCGAAGAACGCATTACCACGCGCCGCCCAGGTGTGACGTCAGCCGCGACGGAACCGCTCCCGCAGCTGCGGATCGTTCTCCCACCAAAGCCCCGACGGCGCAGTACCTTCGGTGGCGTTCGTCTTCGCCTCGGCCTCGTCCAGTGCGGCGTCCACGTCGACGGCGTGGGCTTTCTCGTCGCGCGACATCGCGCGCATCAGCAGCAGAACGAACGGCCAGCCCACCAGATCCCCCAGGATCCACCAGACGCCGGCGCCGATCGTCTGGTCGAGGCGCGGATTCGGGCCCCAAGACCGTTGCAGCCCGGCGTAATACGCCGCGCCAATCAACGAGCCCTGCCAGAGGACCAACCCCAGGACACCGTCGCCGAGCGCCTCGGCGACGGTGATCAGCAGCGAGATCGACTGCGGGTAGCGGTGGGGCACAGGGTCTTCCTGCAGCCGGGCGTAGAAGTAGCCGAAGCCTAAGACCACCAACAGGATTCGCGTCGGCGCGCCGATCCACTCGTCGCGCAGGGCGGCGGTGTACCACGGCGTCAGGTACAGCAACCAGGGGGTGGCGAGCATCGCCGCCGAGGTGGTCGCCGGATGGACGAGCGCCCGCGCAAACCGGCTCGCCACCCATCGATCGATGCGGTCGCGGCCCTCCGGGCCGGCGGCGTTGCGAAAGACGGTGACCGGCTTGGCCTGCGCGAGGAACAGCGGCACCACGTAGAGCAGCAACAACACCTGCAGCGCGCGCACCCAGAACAGGACGTATGCGTAGGCGCCGAGCGCGCTGACCGTGGCCAGCAACCAGACCAGCATCCCGGCGCCGAAGCAGGCGGCGTTCGCACCGCGGGCGCAACGTCCGGTGTCGCGACCGCGCCGGAAGCACCACGCGTATCCCGCGGTGAGCACCGCGACGACGGCCGCGCAGACGAGGTCGGCATGCCAGGTCTGCACGGCCGCGGCCCACGTCAGCGGTCCGGGATCGGCGCGCACGGCCACCAGCCTATTGCGGCCCCAACCGATTCAGTTGCCTGCGGCGCCGTCCGGCTTCGAACCGCGTTCCTCGCCGGTGATGTATTTCGGGCAGTAATGGGTGGCCGCAAGGTAGGTGAACTTGGCCGCGCTGGCGCCCTGGAAGGCCGGGTTCTGGTTGCGCAGGTCCGTCACGATCTTCGCGTCCGACTGCCCGTCGTCGAGCAGCTCACACACCGACTTGCCGATGGTGATCGCATTGCCGCCGTCCTGATAGGTGATGCCGACGTCGCGAAGGTCTTTGAGAAAATCCTGATCGTTGTCGACGTCCGCGACTGCCGGCGCGGCCAGCACGATCATGGCCGCCAGGCAGCTCAGCCCCAAGAGAAATCGCATAACGCAGTGATTGTCGCAAACCTGCCGACGATCGGCATCTCGCCGCCGCGCGCCCGGCACACCCGGATCTCCGCCCGGCCCGAATCTCGGCGCACCAAATGGCTGCGATATGCCCGCCGATGAAATAGAGACAGATGGCAGCGCCCGGGGCCTAAATGGCCGGCGCAGGTCCGCGGATTTTCGCCGTTCGAAACGTACCGACAAAGTGTTATAAGCAGGTTTCGCGAACGTGCGGAATTGTAAATCCCGGATCGCTCACCGACGGCCGCCGGATTCTCTCAGGGGGTGCCGGCGGGCGTTGCGCCAGGACCGCTGGCGGGGGTGGCGCTGGGGGTCGCCGCGGTGCTGCTCGTCACCTGGTCCGGGCAGTATGCGTTGGCGGCGATGGCCGCAAACATGTTGGCATGATCGTCGCTCAACCCCGAGTTCTTGGATTCCAGCGTGCTCACCACATCCGGCATCTCCGTTCCGCCTTTGACGGTCGTGCAGACCCACTTGCCCGCTCCGACAGCCTTATCCGGGTCGGAATAGGTGATACCGGCCTTGTCCAGCGAAGCGATGAATGCGTCATCGGTGCTATCGGCATGCGCCGGAACGGCCATACCGATTACGGCGGCAAAGCCTGCCAAAGCGAGAAAGAGCTTCATGAATTGATGATCCTTCCAGAGCGGCGATGAAAGTGCATCTCGTGATCGACCCTCCCCGCGACGCCGACCGTGTGCGATCATGCGAGGGTTCCCCGCAACGGCGCCGAGGAGGCACGACATGGCGAAGATGCACCGCTGGCTGATGGTCGCGTCCGCCTTGGTGATTGCCGCCGCCGGCGTCATCGCCGTCGGCGCCGCGCCGCCGCCGCGCGCTTGGGCCGGCGACGCGCCCATCGGCCACATCGGTGACACGCTGCGCGTGGACAACGGCACGTTCATCGCCGACGTCACCGTGAGCGGGGTGGCGCCCTGCGACCCGCCGCCCGGATTCGGCTACACCCGCGAGGGCACCTTCCGCGGCTTTCCCGGCAGCAGCGTCGAACGCGCCGACGTGACCATTCGCGCGATCCGCGTGCCCAACCCGTACGTGATGGCGACCGTGATGGATTTCAACGGCGTGACCCCCAACGCCGACGCGTACAAGCCGCGGGCCTCCGATGCGCCCGACGCGCTGGACAACGTGCTCGTCAACGCCCCGAACGGGGCGATCGTGCGCGGCGGCGTGTACTGGGACGCCTACCGCGATCCCGTCTCCGCCGTCATCCTGCTGGACAAGAAGACGGGCTATCACCTGGCGCAGTGGAACCTCTGACAGGAACGTTCCAGATCGCGCCGGCGAACCCCGGTGACACGCAGGAACTGGCTGCCGTTGCGGCACAGACCTTTCCGCTGGCGTGCCCGCCCGCGGCCGGCGCGGACGACATCGCGTCGTTCATCGGCGCCAACCTGTCCGGCAACCGGTTCGAGGAGTACCTCGGCGACCCGGACCGCGCCGTCGTCACCGCGCGTCACGACGGCCGGATCATCGGTTACGCCATGCTCGTTCGCGGCGTCTCCGACCACGCCGGCGTACAGCGGGCCCTGCGACTGCGCCCGGCGGCCGAGCTGTCGAAGATCTATGTCCTGCCCGAATTCCACCGCGGCGGGGCGGCCGCGGCGCTGATGGAACGCGTGCTGACCGTCGCGTTTGACTGGGGCGTTCGCTGCGTGTGGCTGGGCGTGAATCGGGCAAACCAACGCGCGCAACGCTTTTACCGCAAGTGGGGCTTCACCGTCGCCGGCACCAGGACGTTTCAGCTGGGCACCGCAGTCGAGAGCGACTACGTCATGATTCGCGAGCTGCGTCAGCCGCGGCGGTAAGCGCCAGAAGCCGGGAAGTGGCCCGCAGGTACTTCTTTCGGTATCCCCCGGCCAGCATCTCCTCGCTGAAGATGGTGTCCAGCTTGGCACCCGAGGCCACCACCGGGATGCCAGCGTCATAGAGCCGGTCGGTCAGCGACACCAGCCGCAGCGCGACGTTCTGGTCGTCGATGCCGTGGACACCGGTGATGAACACCGCCGTCACCCCCTCGATCAGGGTCAGGTACCGCGACGGGTGCATGGTGGCCAGGTGTGCGCACAACTCGTCGAAGTCGTCGAGCGTCGCGCCGTACACTCGGGCGGCGCGCGCGGCGACCTCGTCGTCGGACAGCGGCCGCGGCGCGGGCGGCAGGCCGCGATGCCGGTAGTCGGGCCCCTCAATTCGTACCGTTGTGAAAATGCTTGCCAGCGTGTTAATTTCGCGCAGAAAATCCTGCGCCGCGAAGCGGCCCTCGCCGAGCTGCTCCGGCAGCGTATTAGAGGTGGCGGCCACCGAGACGCCGCGATCGACCAGCGACGAGAGCAGCCGCGCGATCAGCGTGGTGTTGCCCGGATCGTCGAGTTCGAATTCGTCGATACAGACTGCCGTGTAGCCGGCCAGGAGGTCGATGCACTCGGCGAAACCGAACACCCCTGCCAGTTGGGTCAGCTCACCGAACGTCGCGAATGCCTTGGGAGCCAGGCCATCCGGTGACCCGACCGGGCCATCGCCCGGCAACTCGTAGTAGGCCGACGCCAGCAGGTGCGTCTTGCCCACGCCGAACCCGCCGTCCAGGTACAGCCCGATACCGGGAAGAATTCCCCTGCGGCCCAGCAGCTTTCGCCGGCCGGCGCGTCGCTCGACCGCCCGCCGGCAAAAGTCCAGGCATGCCGCCACCGCGGCGGCCTGCGTCGGCTCCGCCGGATCAGGCCGATAGGTCGCGAAACTCACGTCGGCGAAGGTCGGGGGCGGTCGCAACTGGGCGATCAGCCGCTCCGGCGACACCGTCGGGTTCCGGTCCACCAGCCGGGCCACGCCGCCCGGAGCGCCCGCGAAGGTGGACCCGTGCATGCAGGAACTGTAGCGGCGTGCTGCAATCAGACTCATGCCCGACTCTGGCGGCCCCGAGAGCCTCGCGACGTCGGAGACGCCGCTCTCGCTGCTCGGTTCGGTACGCGGACTCGACGACGGCGACCTGCCCAGGCTTTACGGCTATCCCGAACACGACGGGACCTGGGTCCGGGCCAACTTCATCACCAGCGTCGACGGTGGGGCCACCTCGGGCGGCAGCAGCGGCGCGATGGGCGGCCCCGGCGACCGGTTCGTCTTCAACCTGCTGCGCGAACTCGCCGACGTCATCGTGGTGGGCGCGGGCACGGTACGCATCGAGGGCTACTCCGGCGCCCACCTCGGCGCCGGCGAGCGTCAGCGGCGCCAGGCCCGCGGACAAAGCGAGGTCCCGCAACTGGCGATCGTGAGCGGCTCGGGCCATCTCAACCGGGACATGACGGTGTTCACCCGCACCGAGGTGGCGCCGCTGGTGCTCACCTGCACCGCGGCGGTCGAGCAGACGCAGCGCGCGCTCAGCGGGCTGTGCGAGGTGCTCGATTGCTCCGGCCGCGATCCCGAGCGGGTCGACGAGGCCGCCCTATTGGCCGCCCTGGCCGCGCGCGGCATGCGCCGCATCCTCACCGAGGGCGGCCCCACCCTGCTGGACTCGCTGATGCGGTGCGACCTGCTCGACGAGCTGTGCTTGACCATCGCCCCCTGCCTCGTCGGCGGCCAGGCCAGACGCATCGCGACCGGCGCCGGGCAGCTGCTCACCCGGATGCGCTGCGCCCACGTCCTGACCGACGACGCCGGCTACCTTTACACCCGCTACGTCAAGGCCTAGCTACTGTGGTCGGCATGAGTCGGCCGTACACGTGCGCCACGATCCTGGTCGCGGTGACCGCGTTGCTGGCCGGCTGCGTTCCCGGGCTGGCCGCCGACCCGCGGTTCGCCACCAATTCCGGTGCGGGCCCGCAGGGGGCGGCGCCCCCGAAGCCGCCGCCCGCCGGCCCGCCGCCGATCGCCGCACCCAAGAACGACCTGGCGTGGCACGACTGCACGTCACGGGTGTTCGCCGACGCGGCGGTCCCCGTCGCCGCCGGCGTCCAATTGGATTGCGCGAACTACGACGCCGACCTGGACCCGGTCAACGGCGGGGGCGGCACCCTGAGCATCGGCGTGGTGCGCGCCCGCTCGCTGCAGACGCCCCCGGACGCCGGTCCGCTGGTCTTCACCACCGGCTCCGACCTGCCGTCCTCGGCGCAATTGCCGGTCTGGCTGTCGCGGGCGGGCGCCGACGTGCTCACCACCCACCCCGTCGTCGCCGTCGATCGCCGCGGGATCGGGATGTCGAGCCCCATCGACTGCCGGGACAAATTCGACCGTCAGCAGATGCGCGACCAGTCGCAATTCCAGACCGGCGACGACCCGGTGGCCAACCTCTCCGAGGTCTCCAACACCGCCACCACCAATTGCGGCGACGCGGTCGGGATCGGCCCGAACGCGTCCTCCTACGACGATGCTCACGCCGCCTTCGACATCGAGCGGCTGCGCAGCTTGTGGGACGTGCCCACCCTCGCGCTGGTCGGCATCGGCAACGGCGCGCAGGTGGCGCTGGCCTACGCCGGAACGCGGCCGGACAAGGTGGCCCGCTTGATCCTCGACTCCCCGGTCGCGTTGGGCACCAACGCCGAAGCCGTCGCCGAACAACAGGTCAAGGGCCAGCAGTCCGCCCTCGACGCCTTCGCCGCGCAGTGCATCGCGGTGAACTGCGCGCTGGGCGCGGACCCGAAGGGCGCCGTCAGCGCCCTGCTGGCAGACGCGCGCGCGGGCAAGGGTCCCGGTGGCGCGTCGGTGGCGCAGGTGGCCAACGCCATCACCGTCGCGCTCGGCTATCCCGCGGGCGGCCGCGTCAACGCGACCACCAACCTGGCCAATGTCCTCGCGGGCGCCCGCTCCGGCGACACCAACGCGCTGAACAGCCTGATCAACCACGCCAACGGCGTCCGGGACTCCGACGGCCAGTTCGTCAACGTGTGCAGCGACACGGTCAACCGCCCCACGCCGGACCGGGTGCGCGAACTCGTCGTCGCCTGGGGCAAGCTCTACCCGGACTTCGGTACCGTCGCCGCGCTCAACATGGTCAAGTGCGTGCACTGGCCCACCGGCTCGCCGCCGCCCACACCCAAGACGCTGAAGGTCGACGTGCTGCTGCTCGGTGTGCAACACGACCCGATCGTCGGCACCGACGGCGTTGCGGCCACCGCGGCCAGCATCATCAACGCCAGCGCGGCCAGCAAGCGGGTGATGTGGCAGGGCATCGGCCACGGCGCCAGCATCTTCTCGGACTGCGCCGTTCCGCCGCTGATCGGCTATCTCAACAGCGGCAAATTGCCCAACACCGACACGTACTGCCCGGCCTGACACTGCTTTCCGGCGTCCGCGCGCGCCGGTGTACGGTGCGCTGGTGACGGCAGCTGAATCGACCCGAACCGGCTTGCGCGATCGGACCCTGGCAGCTTTTGGTCCCCGCACCGGCGCGCCGAGCGTCGCGACCGTGCTACGGGCGGCGTTGTGGCCGGCAGCCATCTTCTCGGTACTGCACCGCAGCATCATCCTGACGCTCAACGGCAACATCACCGACGACTTCAAGCCGGTGTACCGGGCGGTGCTGAACTTCCGGCACGGCTGGGACATCTACAACGAGCACTTCGACTACGTCGACCCGCACTACCTGTACCCGCCGGGCGGCACGCTGCTGATGGCGCCGTTCGGGTACCTGCCATTCACGCCGTCGCGCTTCCTGTTCATCCTGATCAACACCGTGGCTATCCTGATCGCCTGGTACCTGCTGCTGCGGATGTTCAGGTTCACGCTGGCTTCGGTGGCCGCGCCCGCCCTGCTGCTTGCCATGTTCTGCACCGAAAGCGTGACCAGCACCCTGGTGTTCACCAACATCAACGGCTGCGTCCTGCTCGCCGAGGTGTTGTTCCTGCGGTGGCTGCTGGACGAGAGGGTGAGCCGGCAGTGGTGGGCCGGCTTGGTGATCGGCCTGACGCTCACCCTCAAACCCGTGCTGGGCCCGCTGCTGTTGCTGCCGCTGCTGAATCGCCAGTGGCGGACGCTCGTGCCGGCGATTGCGGTCCCGGTGGCGATCAACCTCGCCGCCTGGCCCCTGGTCAGTGACCCGATGGACTTCGTCACCAAGACCCTGCCGTACATCGGCGGCACCCGCGACTACTTCAACAGCTCCATCGAGGGCAACGGCGTGTACTTCGGCCTGCCCACCTGGCTGATCGTGTTCATGCGAATCCTGTTCGTGCTGCTTGCGATCGGCGCGCTCTGGCTGCTCTACCGCTACTACCGCACCCGGGACCCGCTGTTCTGGATCACCAGCTCGTCGGGTGTGCTGCTGCTGTGCTCCTGGCTGGTGCTGCCGCTGGCCCAGGGCTACTACTCGATGATGCTGTTCCCGTTCTTGATGACGGTGGTGCTGCAGAACTCGCTGATCCGCAACTGGCCGGCCTGGCTGGGGATCTATGGCTTCATGACGCTGGATGACTGGCTGATCTACCGGGCGATGCGCTACGGCCGCGCACTGCACTACCTGAAGATCACCTACGGCTGGTCGTTGTTGCTGATCGTCGCCTTCACCGTGCTGTTGTTCCGCTATCTGGACGCCAGAGCCGAGAACCGGCTGGAGGATGGCATCGATCCGGGCTGGCTGACGGCCGAGCGCCGCGCGGTGATCGCAAGCGCGGCGCAGCCGGGCGCAGCGGGTCACCGCCAATAGCGCTAGCGTGGATGCATGACTTCCCCCGACGTGTCGCAGGCCAAGGTGCAGCTCAGCGATGATGAGTGGCGCAAGAAACTGAGCCCGGAAGAGTTCCATGTGCTGCGCCGGGCCGGCACCGAGCGGCCCTTCACCGGCGAATACACCGACATCAAAACCGAAGGTGTGTATCAGTGCCGGGCCTGCGGTGCCGAATTGTTCCGCAGCACAGAGAAATTCGAGTCGCATTGCGGCTGGCCGTCGTTCTTTGACCCGGCTCAGTCCGACGCGGTGATCCTGCGGCCCGACCACTCGATGGGCACGACGCGCACCGAGGTGCTGTGCGCGAACTGCCACAGCCACCTGGGTCATGTGTTCGCCGGTGAGGGCTACCCGACGCCGACGGATCAGCGCTATTGCATCAACTCGGTCTCGCTGCGCCTGGTGCCGGCGGGCGGGTAGCCCGCGGGTCGTTTCCCAGACGCCTCAAGAGTCCCGCGCTGACCGGGCATGCTGATTGCCCGCCTCTGAGCGACAATTCAGCGACAACCGCGCCAGCTGTGCGACCTCCTATCCGGGTTGTCGCTACGAGGCGGGCAAAAACCCACTTCCCTCCAGCGGTGGCAACGGTGACACGTGGGCCCGAGCCGCCGTCGGCCCGCGTCAATCCACCCGGGTGGCGTGCACTTCCCAGAACGGCGCATGCGTCCGCTCGCCCTCGAGCCACGGCTCGATCACCCGGAAGCGCTCTAGCAGCTTCTCCGCCTGGTCGGCCATGTCCGGGTTGCGCTGGGCCATCGCCTCGATGGACTCGGAGCTGACGTTGACCCGGTAGGTGGTGGTGCCCAGATAAGTGATCTCCCAGCCGGCGTCGGGAAGCACGTCGCGAAAGTCGTTCTCGGACAACGACCGCAGCATCTTGAAGCCATTGACGTTGTGTGCACCGAACTCGAACATGTACAGCCGCGCGCCGGGCTTGGTGGCGCGGTGCAGCGCCCGCACATAGGAACGGCGCAGTTCGGGTTCGGTGCTGAAGGTGTGGTAGAAGGCGCAGTCGACCACCGTGTCGAAGCGGCCATCGAACCCGTCCAGCTTCGTGGCGTCGGCCAATTCGAAATCGACCGACACCCCGGCCTTGGCGGCGTTCTCCCGGGCGCGCTCGATGGCGGCCGCCGAGCCGTCGATACCGGTCGCCGCATACCCCTGGGACGCGTAATAGATGGCGTGATGGCCGGGGCCGGTGCCCGGGTCGAGCACCTCACCCCTGACGGCGCCCAGCGCGACGAGTTGCTGGACGGCCGGCTGCGGGCCGCCGATATCCCACGGTGTGGCGGCCGGCAGGCCGTGCGCCGTCCGCGGGTCGCGGTACATCTGCTCGAAACGGGTGGGATCGTTGGGGTCGAATGGCGTTGTCACGGCAGGGCATTCACCAGCTGCTCGACCGCCACCCGGGGGCCGGTGAAGAACGGTGTCTCCTCGCGAGTGTGCCGTCGGGCGTCCGTGGCGCGCAGTTCGCGCATCAGGTCGACGATCCGGTGCAGTTCGGGCGCCTCGAAGGCCAGCAGCCATTCGTAGTCGCCGAGCGCGAACGCCGGAACCGTGTTGGCGCGCACGTCCTTGTATTCGCGCGCGGCCATGCCGTGCTCGGCGAGCATGCGCCGGCGTTCCTCGTCGGGCAGCAGGTACCACTCGTAGGACCGCACGAAGGGATACACGCAGATGTAGGCGCCGGGTTCCTCACCGGCCAAGAACGCCGGGATGTGGCTCTTGTTGAACTCTGCCGGGCGATGCAGTGCCACACTGCTCCACACGGGCGAACTGGCACGCCCCAGCGCCGTGGTACGCCGGAAATCGGCGTAGGTCGCCTGCAGCGCCTCGACGCGTTCGGCGTGGGTCCAGATCATGAAGTCGGCGTCGGCCCGCAGCCCCGCGACGTCATACAGACCGCGCACCACGACCCCGCGCTCCTCCTGCCGTTTGAAAAACGTCCTCGCTTCGTCGATGACGTCGTCGCGCTGTTCGCCGAGCTCACCCGGCTCGACGGAGAACACCGAGAACATCAGGTAGCGGATCGTGGAGTTGAGCGAGTCGTAGTCGAGCTTGGCCATGGAACCTATCGTGCCACTTGCGCTTGCAGCGCCTCGACCGCGCGCCCGGCCGCGCCGACGCAGGCCGGCACGCCGATGCCGTCCAGGTAGCTGCCCGCCACGGCCAGCCCGGGCGGCAGGCCGGCGCGCACCTCGGCGACCAGATCGGCGTGGCCGGGCCCGTATTGGGGCATCGCATCGATCCAGCGCCGGATCCGGACGTCGAGGGGCTCGACGGTCAGCCCGAACACGGTGGACAGGTCGCCCAACGCCCAGGTCAACAACTCGTCGTCGGACGTGTCGGCGGCCACGCGATCACCGAACCGCCCGAACGACAGCCGCAGCAGCTGCGGCCCGCCGCGCACGCCCCACTTTCTCGACGACAGCGTGATGGCCTTGGCCCGCAACCGCTCACCGGTGGCCACCAGCACGCCCGAACACTCGGGGAACGCGGTGTCGCCCGGCACGGCCAGCGCCATCACCACCGACGACGCACTCGTGATGCGCCCGGCGGCGGCGACGGTGCGCGGCGCGATCTCGGCCAGCAGGCGGCAACACTGCCCGGCCGGCACGGCCAGCACCACCCCGTCCGCGACCCGGCGGGCGCCGGTGTCATCGACCACCGACCACCCGGCGTCGACACGCTCGACCCGTGACACCGCGGCCTGCACCCACCGCGGGCGGCCGCGAGCGACCAGCTCGTCGACCAGCAGCCGGTAGCCGCCCTCGATCGCCCCGAACACCGGTGCGCCGGTGGCCGGCGGCAGCGCGCGCTCCACGGCGCCGGTCAGGCTGGTAGCGCCGCTGTCGAGCGCCGCCGCGACCGTCGGGGCGGCCGCGCGCAGGCCGATGGTGGCCGCCGAGCCCGCGTAGACCCCGCTCAGCAGCGGATCCACCGACCGGGACACCACCTGGTCGCCGAAGCGCTCGCCTACCAGGTCAGCCACGGCGGGGTCGTCGCCCGCCTCCCACGGCAGCGGGCGGGAAGGCTCGGCCTCGATGCGGGCCACCGTGGCCGGGTCGACCAGCCCGGCCACCGACGCCGGCGACGACGGGATCCCGACCACGGTGTGGGCGGGCAGCGCACGCAACTCCTGCCCGCTGTAGATCAGCGGGCGTGCGCCGCTCGAAACCCGTTGGAAATCAGCTAGATTCAGTTCCGACAGCAGCGCGGGCAGCTCGGGGCGGCGCAGCACGAAAGCCTCGGCACCCAGATCCATCGGCACCCCGCCGACCACCTCTGTGCGCAGCACGCCGCCGAGCCTGTCGCCCGGGTCGAGCAGCGTGATGACGGCGTCGTCGCCGGCGGCCATGCGGAGCCGGTAGGCCGCCGTTAAACCCGAAATGCCACCCCCCACAACACAATACGAGGGTTTGCTCATAGGGAGTGAACCAGCGACACCAGATCGGTCAGCACACCGGGATCCGTTTCGGGCAGCACACCGTGGCCGAGGTTGAAGACGTGGCCCGCCGCGCCGGCGTCCACGGCGCGCCGCCCGTCGTCGACGACCGCGCGCGCCGCGCGCTCCACCACCGGCCATCCCGCCAGCACCACCACCGGATCGAGGTTGCCCTGCAACGCCGTCCCGGGTTGCACGCGGGCGGCCGCGTCGGCCAAAGACGTCCGCCAGTCCACGCCCACCACGTTCGCGCCGACCGAGGACATCGCACCCAGCAGTTCGGCGGTGCCGACGCCGAAGTGGGTCATCGGCACGCCGAAGTCGGCCAGCGCGGCGAACACCCGGGAGCTGTGCGGCTGCACGTAGGCGCGGTAATTCGCCAGGGACAGCGCCCCGGCCCACGAGTCGAACACCTGGATGGCATCCACTCCGGCCTCCAGCTGCACCCGCAGGAAGCCCACGGTGATGTCGGTCAGCCTCTCCATGAGCGCGTGCCAGGTCTGCGGCTCGGCCAGCATCATCGCCTTGGTCCGCGCGTGGTGGCGACTGGGACCGCCCTCGATCAGATACGACGCCAGGGTGAACGGGGCACCCGCGAAGCCGATCAGCGCAACATCGCCGAGGGCGTTCACCAGCAGCGACACCGCATCCGATATCGGCTGAACCCGCTGTCGCTCAAGGGGTTTGATCGCCTCGACATCGGCGGCGGTGCGTATCGGCGACTCGATCACCGGCCCGACCCCGGCGACGATGTCCAAGTCGATGCCCGCACCGAGCAGCGGCACCACGATGTCGGAGAACAGGATCGCCGCGTCGACGTCGTGGCGGCGCACCGGCTGCAGGGTGATCTCGCAGACCAGCCCGGCGTCGAAGCAGGCCGACAGCATGTCGGTCTGGGCACGCAGCTCCCGGTATTCGGGCAGCGAGCGACCGGCCTGCCGCATGAACCACACCGGAATCCGGTTCGGTTTGCGGCCACTCACGGCGGCCAGATACGGCGACTCGGGAAGGTCGCGGCGAGTACTCATCAGCCTCAATGCTGCCATGACCGCGGAACACCGAACGCCGCTGCGTACTATCGACGACCGCAACCGATTGAAACGTCAGGAGCTCGGAGATGCCCGTCAGCCAGCCCCCAGTGAGTTACGACGAGTTCGGAAGCCTCCGCCGTGAGCTCGGCGACAACGGCGTGCTGACGCTGGTTCTCGACTCCCCGGGGCTGAATTCGGTGGGCCCGCAGATGCACCGCGACCTCGCCGACATCTGGCCGGTGATCGACCGCGACCCGGCCGTGCGCGCGGTCCTGGTGCGCGGCGAGGGCAAGGCCTTCTCCTCCGGCGGCAGCTTCGAGCTGATCGACGAGACCATCAACGACTACGAGGGCCGAATCCGCATCATGCGCGAAGCCCGCGACCTGGTGCACAACATGATCAACTGCGACACCCCCGTGGTGTCGGCGATCCGCGGCCCGGCGGTGGGCGCGGGCCTGGTGGTTGCCCTGCTCGCCGACATCTCGGTCGCGGGCCGCACCGCGAAGCTCATCGACGGGCACACCAAGCTCGGCGTGGCGGCCGGCGATCACGCCGCGATCTGCTGGCCGTTGCTGGTCGGCATGGCCAAGGCCAAGTACTACCTGCTGACCTGCGAGACGCTGGTCGGTGAGGAGGCCGAACGGATCGGGCTGGTGTCTACCTGCGTCGACGATGACGACGTGCTGGCCACCGCCACCCGCATCGCCGACAACCTGGCGCAGGGCGCGCAGAACGCGATCCGGTGGACCAAGCGCAGCCTCAACCACTGGTACCGCATGATGGGTCCCACCTTCGAGACCTCGGTGGGCCTGGAATTCCTCAGCTTCAGCGGCCCCGACGTGCAGGAAGGCCTGGCGGCGCACCGCGAGAAACGCCAGGCCCGTTTCCCCCGCTGACTGCGCTGAGCTGCACATATAGGTTTGGTGGAGGCTCGGTAACGGCTTGGTCGCGGCGGGTTTGAAACGCGGCGCGCCTGTCGCGGCGTGTCGGGCGGTAGGTCTACCGTCGATCCCTGTGACCCGTGCCGCAACGACGCAGAACGGTCGGGAAGGACAGGAGCGCAGCCCAGTGACCTCATCCGAACCGGCCCCCTTCCGCGAGGCGGTGGCGGCGATGAACGCCGTCGTCGTGCGGCCGGAGATCGAGTTGGGTCCCATCCGGCCGCCGCAACGCTTGGCTCCCCACAGTTACGCCCTGGGCGCCGAGGTCAAACATCCCGATCGTGACATCATTCCGGAGCGTTCCGACGGCGACGCCTTCGGACGGCTGATCCTGCTGTACGACCCCGAGGGGGCCGACGCGTGGGACGGCACCATCCGCATGGTCGCCTACATCCAGGCCGACCTTGACCCCAGTGAGGCGGTCGACCCGCTGCTGCCCGAAGTAGCGTGGAGCTGGCTAGTCGAGGCACTGGAGTCACGCATGGAGCACATCATCGCCCTGGGCGGCACCGTCACCGCCACCACATCGGTGCGCTACGGAGACATCTCCGGGCCGCCACGCGCGCACCAGCTCGAGCTGCGCGCGTCGTGGACAGCGTCGTCGCCCGCCGTCGGCGGGCACGTCGAGGCGTTCTGCGAGGTACTGGAGCACGCCGCGGGTCTGCCGCCCGCGGGAGTCACCGACCTGAGCTCGCGGTCACGCGCCTAGCATGGGTGACCCGTCGGCCGACGGGTCGGGCGGCGCCGCGTCTGCCGGCGCCGGCGCCGACCCCGTCCCCACCCCGCTGCCGCACCCCGCCGAGGGCGTCCCGCCCATCTCGGTGAGCGTCGATGACATCAGGGCGGCCGCGCAGCAACTGGGCCGCGGGCACGGGCCCTTCGCCGTCGACGCCGAGCGGGCATCGGGGTTCCGCTACTCCAACCGGGCCTATTTGATCCAGGTCCGGCGAGCCGGCTCCGGCACCGTACTGGTGGATCCGGTGAGCCATGGCGGTGATCCGCTCGAGGCCATGCGGCCGGTGGCCGAGGTGCTCGGCGACGGGGAATGGATCCTGCACTCCGCCGATCAGGACCTGCCGTGTCTGGCGGAGGTGGGCTTGCGGCCGCCGGCGCTGTACGACACCGAGCTCGCCGGACGGCTGGCCGGGTTCGACCGGGTGAACCTGGCGACCATGGTCGAACGGCTGCTGGGCTTCGGGCTGGCCAAGGGCCACGGCGCGGCCGACTGGTCCAAGCGCCCGCTGCCCGCCGAATGGCTCAACTATGCCGCCCTGGACGTCGAACTGCTCATCGAGCTGCGCGCGGCGATCGCCGACGTTCTGGCGGAACAAGGCAAAACCGGTTGGGCCGCACAGGAATTCGACTACCTGCGCGACACGGGATCGAAGGATCCAGGTGCCGCCGTGCGACGGGACCGGTGGCGGCGAACGTCGGGCATCCATCGGGTGCGCGACCAGCGCGGGCTGGCCGCGGTCCGCGAATTGTGGTTGACGCGTGACCGGATCGCGCAGCGCCGCGACATCGCACCACGCCGCATCCTGCCCGACTCGGCCATCATCGATGCCGCCCTGGCCAATCCGACCACCGTGGAGGAACTCGTCGCTCTGCCCGTATTCGGTGGGCGCAATCAGCGGCGCAGCGCCGCGACATGGCTGGCGGCGCTGGACGAGGCCCGACGGAACAAGAACCCGCCCGGGGACGGCGAGCCGCCCAACGGTCCGCCCCCGCCGGCGCGGTGGAGCAGGCGCAAACCCGAGGCCGCCGCCCGGCTGGAGGCCGCGCGCTCGGCGCTGTCGGAGATCTCCGAGCGAGTCAACGTCCCGACCGAGAACCTGGTCTCGCCGGACCTGGTGCGACGGCTGTGCTGGGACTGGGTGGACACTCGTGACCCGTTCGACGCCGTCGAGACGTTTCTGCGCGCCGGGCAGGCCCGGCCGTGGCAGCGCGAGCTGGTGGATCCGGTGCTGGCCCGGGCGCTGCGGGGGCCGCCCGCAGAACCCGGCGATGAGGGCTAATCGAGGTGTTCGTGAATCTCCGCTTCGGCGACGCCGCTGCCCAGCGCGGCGACCCAACCGGTGATGCGGCGGGCCACGTCCTGGTCGGTCAGCGCCAGATCTGACAGCAGCTCACTGCGGGAGGCGTGCTCGTAGAACCGCTGCGGCAGTCCGACGTCGCGGCAGGGAACGTCGATCTCTGCGCGGCGCAGGGCGGCGCACACCGCCGAACCGACCCCGCCGTTGACCCCGTTGTCCTCGCACGTGACGACGAGCTTGTGCCCGGCCGCCAGTTCCACCACCGTCTCCGACACGGGGAGCACCCAGCGCGGGTCGATCACCGTGACGCCGATCCCCTGGTCCTGTAGCCGCCTGGCCACCGCCAGCGCCATCGGCACGAACGCGCCGACACCGATCAGCAGCACGTCGTGGTGGCACCCGGCGGCCGGGACCGCCAGCACGTCGACGGCCGACAGACCGGATCCGCGCCGCTCGAGCGCCGGCATGTCCTCGCCCACATCACCTTTGGGGAAGCGCAGCGCCGTGGGGCCGTCGTCGACGTCGAGCGCCTCCCCGAGCTCCTCGCGCAGCCGGGTGGCGTCGCGGGGTGCAGCCACCCGCATGCCGGGCACGATGCCCAGCATTGACATGTCCCACATCCCGTTGTGGCTGGCGCCGTCGGAACCGGTGATGCCCGCCCGGTCGAGGACCATCGTGACGGGCAGCTCGTGCAGCGCCACGTCCATCATGATCTGGTCGAAGGCCCGGTTGAGGAACGTCGAATAGATGGCCACCACCGGGTGCATGCCGCCCATCGCCAGGCCGGCCGCCGACGTCATCGCGTGCTGTTCGGCGATGCCGACGTCGAACAGGCGGTCCGGGAACTGCTGCCCGAACGGCGTCAGCCCGGTCGGGCCGGGCATGGCGGCGGTGATGGCCACGATGTCGCGGCGCTTCCTCGCGTAGCCGATGAGGGCGTCGGAGAACGTCGCCGTCCAGCCGGGCCCGGCCACCTTGGTCGCCTTGCCGGTGACCGGGTCGATGACTCCGCAGGAGTGCATCTGCTCGGCTTCGTCGTCCTCGGCCGGCGCGAAGCCCATCCCCTTGCGGGTCACCACGTGCACGATCACCGGGTGGCCGAAACCGCGGGCGTGCCGCAGCGCGGCCTCCACCGCACGTTCGTCGTGCCCGTCGACCGGGCCCACATACTTCAGGCCCAGATCGGTGAACATCAGCTGCGGCGACAGCGAGTCCTTGATGCCGGCCTTGACGCTGTGCATGACGCGATAGGCGATCCTGCCGACCAGGGGCAGCGCGCGCAGCGCGTCGCGGCCCTTCTCCAGGGCCTGCTCGTAGGCCGGCTGCAGCCGCAGCGAGGCGAGATGGTCTGCGACGCCGCCGATCGTCGGGGCGTAGCTGCGGCCGTTGTCATTGACCACGATGATGACCGGGCGGCCGGAGGCCGCGATGTTGTTCAGCGCCTCCCAGCACATGCCGCCGGTGAGCGCGCCGTCGCCGACCACCGCGACCACGTGGCGATTGCGATGCCCGCTCAACTCGAAGGCCTTGGCCAGGCCGTCGGCGTAGGACAACGAGGCGCTGGCGTGGCTGGACTCGACCCAGTCGTGCTCGCTCTCGGCCCGCGACGGATATCCGGACAGCCCGCCCTTCTTGCGCAGGCTCTCGAAGTCGTGCGAACGGCCCGTCAGCATCTTGTGCACGTAGGCCTGATGGCCCGTGTCGAAGACGATCGGGTCGTGGGGCGAGTCGAACACCCGGTGCAGGGCCAGGGTCAGCTCGACCACGCCCAGATTGGGCCCGAGGTGTCCGCCCGTGGCAGCGACCTTGTGGATCAGGAACTGGCGAATCTCGGCGGCCAGTTCGCGAAGTTCATCCTGCGAAAGGTGCTGCAGATCGGCGGGCCCGCGGATCTTTTCCAGCATCCGGTCAGTCTACGCAGCACCCGGGCCGATGCCAGGCAAGCAGTTTGAGGCAGGCGGGCTACGCCGAGCCGAAAAGGTCGGTCAGGGTGCCGCGCAGTTCGGGATCCGCCAGGACGACGACCTCGTCGCCGGCCTGAAGTTCGGTGTCGCCCCGCACCGGCACCAGGCCGGTGCTGCGGACCACGATGCTCACCCAGATGTCGCCGACCCGGTCACCCAGACTTTCGACGGTGCAGCCCTCGGCGGCGGAACCAGAGACGACGCTGAGCCGATGGACCCCCTGCGGTTCGTCGGCGAGCCGCACACCGATCTCCCAGGGCCGGGTCTCCACCGTGCGCATGGACAGGCGGAGCATGCGGGCCACACCGGGCACCGCGCCGCCCTGCACCAGAACCGAGAAGACGACAACGACGACCACGATGCCGTACAGGCGTTCGGCGTCCGCGACATGAGCGGCTCGCAGGAACTCGCCCAGCAGGATCGGCACCGCGCCCTTGAGACCCGCGATGAGAATGAAGACGCGTTCGTTTCGCTCGAGCTGCACGCCGACCAGGCAGGCGCTCACCGCGAGCGGACGGATCAACACCGTGAGGGCCACACCGAGGATGAGCCCGGGGATCCACACGTCGGGGTGGGCGAGCACACCGAGGTCGACGGTCAGGCCCAGGACGGCGAAGGCCACGATCTCGGCGAGACCCGCCAGAGACGCGTGAAATCGCTTGATATCCGGCTTGTACGGGGCGCGGGCGTCGCCGATCACGATGCCGGCGACGAACACCGCCAGGAACCCCGAACCGTGCGCGAGCGTGGCCAACGCATACAGCATCAGGCAGCACGCCAGCGTGCGCAGCGAGTAGAGGCTTTCGCTGGGCAGGGCCACGCGCCGCATGAACACCAGCAGGGCCCGGCCCCCGATCACCCCGACGACCATGCCGATCACCATTTGCAGGACGAATTGGGTTCCCACACTGGCGAATCCGGCCGCGCTGAGCCCGCCGGCGGCGATCAGGCCGGACATCAGGGAGATGCCGACCGGGTCGTTGGTACCGGACTCGCCCTCCAGGATGGTGCTGCTGCGGCCGGCGATCTCGCGTTTGCCCAGCACCGAGAAGACCACCGCCGGATCGGTGGGGGCCACCGCGGTCGCCACGAGCACCGCCACATACCAACCGAGTCCACACACAAGATGGAGCAGCACCGCGGCCCCGGCGGCGACGAGGCCGGTACCCACGACCCCGACCGACAGTATGGGGGCGGCTGCCGCCCGAAACCGGGCCGGACCGATGTGCATGCCGCCGTCGAACAGCACCAACACCAGCGCGACGGTGATCACCCGCTCCACGGTCGGCTCGGACGGTTGCTGCACCACCGGCACCGCGTGCACCGCCACGGCCGCGCCCACCAGGACGAGCAAGGCGACCGGCACCTTCACCCGCTCGGTGAGACGGTTGGCCAACACCGCGATCAGACCGACCGCGCTGCAGAACAAGATGATCAGCGCGTAACGAAGAGTCTCGTTCACGAGGGCAACCGTCGCATATGTGCCATCAACGGGTCAGCAGCGCAATACATTCGGTGTGATGGGTCAGCGGGAAGGCGTCGAACACCCTGATCCGCTCGACGGTGTAGCCGTGCCTAAGGTAGATGCCGATGTCGCGCGCGAAAGATGCTGCCTCACAACCGATGTGCACCACCCGCGAGACGTCCGCGGCGGCCAGCAGGTCGATGATGTCGCGCCCCGCCCCCGCCCGCGGCGGATCCAGCACCGCCACGTCGGCACCGCCCCGTTGCGCCGCCAGCACGCGCCGCACCGAGTCGGTGACGACCTGCACCTGGGTCAGATCGGCGAGGGCGGCGCGGGCGGCCCGGGTCGACGCGCGCGAGGTGTCGACGCTGAGCACCCGTCCGGACCGGCCCACCGCTTCGCCGAGCACCGCGGCGAAAACTCCTGCGCCGCCGTACAAATCCCACGCACGCATCCCGGCGCCGGGCTGCGCCCAGTCGGCGACCAGTTCGCTGTACACGCCCGCGGCGGCGCGGTGCGCCTGCCAGAACGCGGTCACCGGCACACCCCAGCTGCGCCCCGCCACCCGCTGCACCGCCTCGTAGCTGCCCTCCACCACCTGGGCCACCGTTCGCCTGCCCTGCCGCAACGTGCGCACCACGTGGCGCGCGCCGTCGTCGTCGACGGCCAGGTGCAGCTGGGCGCCCGGCGGCCAGGCGGTCTCGGCGATCCCGTCGAGCATGCCGGGCGGCATTTGCGCACAGCGCAAATCGGTCACCAGCTCCTCGCTGTGATACCGGTGAAAGCCCGGGCGGCGGTGCGGGCCCACGTCGAGCCGCACGCGGGTGCGCCACCCGGTCGGCGCGGAATCCGCCAGCGGCTCGGCCTCTCCGCTCCACGCATGCCCGCCGAGGCGCTCGAGCTGATTGGCCACGATTTCGGCCTTGAGCGTGCGGGCCACCTCGGGCGCCGCGAACGCCAGGTCGCAGCAGCCGGCGCCGTCCACCCCGGCGATCGGGCACAGCGATGCGACGCGGCCGGGCGCCGCATCGACGACGTCGATAACCTCTGCGTGCCAATAGGATCCGCGATCCGCGGTGACCCGAACCCGCACCCGCTCGCCGGGCAGGGCGTAGCGGACGAACACCACCCGGCCTTCGTGGTGCGCGATGCAGCTGCCGCCGTTGGCCGGGGCATCGGTGGTCAGGGTCAGCTCCCCCATCGGCGGTGGCGCCGCGTGCGGTGCGCGGGTCAATCGAAGATTCCCCGGCGGGCGTCACCCGGCGCCACATGCGGCTGCAAGGTTTTGCGCCGCTCCGACGAACTCAGTTGCCAGGGAACCGAAGTGACCATGACGCCCGGCATGAACAGCAGGCGACCCTTGAGGCGAAGGGCGCTCTGGTTGTGCAACACCTGCTCCCACCAGTGGCCTACCACGTACTCCGGAATGAACACCGTCACCACCGTGCGCGGCGACTCCTCCCTGGCCCGTTTGACGTATTCCAACACGGGGCGGGTGACCTCACGATAGGGCGAGGCGATGACCTTGAGCGGGACGCTGATGTCGCTTTCTTCCCACTTATGCTGCAGTTCCCGGGTTTCCGCGTCGTCGACGCTGACCGTCACGGCCTCCAGCACGTCGGGCCGGGTGGCCCTCGCGTAGGCCAGCGCGCGCAACGTCGGCAGATGCAGCTTCGACACCAGCACCACGGCGTGATTACGGCTGGGCAGCACCACATCCTCCTGGCCGGCGGCCTGCTCCGCCAGTTCGCGGTTCACGGTGTTGTAGTGCCGGTGAATCATCTTCATGATTCCGAAGAGCAGGCTCATCGCGAACAACGCGATCCACGCCCCGGCCGCGAACTTGGTCACCAGGACCACCAACAACACCGTGCCGGTCGACAGCAATCCGACCGTGTTGACCGCCCGCGAGCGCATCATCTTGCGCCGCGCCCGCGGATCGGTTTCGTTGCGCAGCAATCGGGTCCAGTGCCGGACCATGCCGATCTGGCTCAGCGTGAACGAAATGAACACGCCGACGATGTACAGCTGGATCAGCGCGGTGACCTCGCCGCGGAACGCGATGATCGCCAGCAGCGCCGCCCCGGACAGAAACAGGATTCCGTTGGAGAACGCCAATCGGTCTCCGCGGGTGTGCAATTGGCGCGGTAGGTAGCTGTGCTGCGCCAGGATCGAGCCGAGCACCGGAAACCCGTTGAACGCCGTGTTGGCCGCCAGCACCAGGATGAGCGCGGTCACCGTGGCGATCAGCAGGAACCCGATGTGAAAGCTGCCGAAGACCGTCTGAGCGAGCTGGGTGACCAGGGTCTTCTGGTAGTAGCCCGGCGGCGCCCCACCCAACTGCGTCGCGGGGTCCTCGACGAGCTGAACCCCGATCTTCTGGGCCAGCACGATGATGCCCATCAGTAGGGTCACCGCAATACCGCCCAGCATCAGCAGGGTGGTCGCCGCGTTGCGCGACTTCGGTTTTTGAAACGCCGGAACCCCGTTGCTGATCGCCTCGACACCCGTCAGCGCCGCGCACCCCGAGGAGAACGACCGCGCCACCAGGAACGCCAATGCGAAGCCGACCACTTGGCCGTGCTCGGAATGCATCTGGAAGCCGGCGGACTCGGCCCGCAGCGGATTGCCCAGCACGAAGATCCGGAACAAGCCCCAGCCGATCATCACCAAAACGCCGACGATGAACGCATATGTGGGCACCGCGAACGCCAGCCCGGACTCACGCACGCCCCGCAGGTTCAGCGCCATCACCAACAGGATGGACACCACACAGAAGAACACCTTGTGCGCTGCCACGATCGGAATCGCCGAGCCGATGTTCGCCATGGCGGACGCCGTCGAGACCGCAACGGTCAGAACGTAATCCACCATCAGCGCGCTGGCGACCACGAGCCCGGCGGTGTCGCCGAGATTGGTGGTGACCACCTCGTAGTCGCCGCCGCCGGACGGGTAGGCATGCACGTTCTGCCGGTAGCTGGCCACCACCACCAGCATCACGGCGGCCACCGCGAGCCCGATCCACGGTGTCAGCGCGTAGGCCGT
Source organism: Mycobacterium sp. 94-17 (assembly GCF_035617725.1). Lineage (NCBI taxonomy): Bacteria > Bacillati > Actinomycetota > Actinomycetes > Mycobacteriales > Mycobacteriaceae > Mycobacterium > Mycobacterium sp. 94-17. The sequence goes on along the minus strand of NZ_JAPIYN010000015.1, from coordinate 43,351 downwards.
CACCCCGGCCACCGAGAGCATGAGGAAGACCTCCTCGGGCGCGTACGCCACCGAGGACAGCGCGTCGGACGCGAACACCGGCAAGGCGATCCGCTTGGGCAGCAGCGTGTGACTCAGCCGGTCGCTGCGGAACGGGCGACCGATAAGCAACCGACGGGTGGCGGTTGAAAGTTTGGACACGAGAGCCAAGAGTAAGCCCAGACGTGTTTGGCGGTAGCGTTCGTAGAAGAATGTTTGCCGACCGCAACGGCTCGCCGACGTGGGTTGCCGGTGGCGGGCTCAGGACGCGGCCGGGAGGACCTCGACGTGCGAGTAGTGGTGATGGGCTGCGGCCGGGTCGGATCGTCGGTCGCCGACGGGCTCTCACGCATCGGTCACGACGTCGCGGTCATCGACCGGGACAGCACCGCCTTCAACCGGCTCAGCCCGGAATACGCCGGCGAGCGTGTGCTGGGGCAGGGATTCGACCGAGATGTTCTGCTGAGGGCCCGCATCGAGGAAGCGGACGCGTTCGCCGCGGTGTCGTCCGGCGACAACTCCAACATCATCTCGGCGCGGCTGGCGCGGGAGACGTTCGGGGTCAAGCGGGTGGTGGCGCGCATCTACGACGCCAAGCGCGCCGAGGTGTACGAGCGGTTGGGCATCCCGACCATCGCGACCGTGCCCTGGACCACCGACCGCCTGCTCAACGCGCTGCTGCGCGACTCCGAGACGGCCAAGTGGCGCGACCCGACCGGCACCGTCGCGGTGTCCGAGGTCGTGTTGCACGAGGACTGGATCGGGCATCGGGTCACCGACCTCGAGCAGGCCACCGGCGCCCGGGTCGCGTTCCTGATCCGTTTCGGGGCCGGCGTGTTGCCGGAGCCCAAGTCGGTTATCCAGGCCGGCGACCAGGTGTACGTCGCCGCGATCTCCGGCCGCGCCGCCGAGGCGGTGGCCATCGCCGCGCTGCCGCCAAGCGAGGACCTCTGATGAGTGCGCACCAGGGGCGCAACCAGCGGCTTGAGGAGCGGCGCAGATGAAGGTAGCTGTCGCAGGCGCCGGCGCGGTCGGCCGCTCGGTCAGCCGCGAACTGGTCGGCAACGGCCACGACGTCACGCTGATCGAACGCAATCCCGACCACGTCGACGTCGACGCCATCCCGGCGGCGCACTGGCGGCTGGGCGATGCGTGCGAACTGAGCCTGCTCGAGTCGGTGCGCCTGCAGGAATTCGACGTGGTGGTCGCCGCGACCGGCGACGACAAGGCCAACGTCGTGCTGAGCCTGCTGGCCAAAACCGAGTTCGCGGTGCCGCGGGTGGTGGCCCGGGTCAACGATCCGCGCAACGAGTGGCTGTTCACCGACGCCTGGGGCGTCGACGTGGCGGTGTCGACGCCCCGCATGTTGGCCTCGCTCATCGAAGAGGCCGTCGCCGTCGGCGACCTGGTGCGGCTGATGGAATTCCGAAAGGGCCAGGCCAACCTCGTCGAGATCACGCTGCCCGACGACACACCGTGGGGCGGTAAGCCGGTCCGCAAACTGCAGCTGCCGCGGGACGCCTCGCTGGTGACCATCCTGCGCGGCCCCCGGGTTATCGTGCCCGAGCAGGACGAGCCGCTGGAAGGCGGAGACGAGCTGTTGTTCGTCGCCGTCGCCGAGGCGGAAGAGGACCTGCAGAAGCTGCTACTGGGCAGCCACAACCCCGTGGGCGAGTAGTCAGTCGGTGATGGCGCCGGGTTCGATCTCGATTGCGGGGACTCCGGCGGCGGCGATCGCGCGTTGCGCCGACTTGATCGCCGCGTAGGTCGCCAGCGCGGCCAGCGCGGTCAGCGGCCAGCCCATCGCTATCCGCGCGACCGCCAGCCAACCGGTCCGGTCGGCGTCGTACAGCAACCCCTGCACAACGAACCGGGCCGCGAACACCAGCACCCAGCCCACTGAGGCGATGTCGAACGCATAGACGGCCCGGGGCACCGCGCGCCAGCCGTCGCCACGCCCGGTGGTCCAGCTCCACGCGTAGCCGACCAGGGGCCTGCGGATCAGCACGGACACCGCGACGACCACCGCCCACACCAGCGACATCCAGATGCCCAGCAGGAAGTAGCCTTTGGACTCCCCCAGCACGTAGGCGATCAGCGCACACAGCGCGACACCGAAGAAGCCGGAGAACGCCGGCTGCGGGGAATCGCGGCGGATGAGCCGCCACACCAGGATCAGCGCGGCCACCCCCAGGGCGGCCACGACCGCGCGAACCAGCCCCGACACGCTCGAGGCGATCACGAACACAACCACCGGCAGCGACGAGTAGACGACACCGCTGACCCCGCCTGCCTGGGCCAGCAGGCGCTCCGGGTTGATACGGCTGGTGTGTTCCGACGCGACCGACTCCCGCGGGGTTGCCCCCAGACCTTCGGGATCGGTCACCGCTGAATTTCGTAGTGCGGGTTGTAGATCGCCTTCGTTCCGTTCTCCAGCTTGCCCAGGCGCCCGCGCACGCGCAGGGTACGGCCCGAGTCGATGCCCGGGATCCGGCGTTGTCCCAGCCACACCAGGGTGACGGTGTCGCTGCCGTCGAACAATTCGGCGCGCACTCCGCCGGCGCAGGCCCTGCCATTGCACTCGACGCTGCGCAGCGTGCCCACCATCGTGACCTCCTGGCCGCGCTGGCAGTCGATCGCGCGTTGCGCTCCGGTGTTCGCGACTTCGTCGGAGAGCTCCTCCGAGTCGAGTTGTTCCGGATCCTCCGTCAACCTACGGGTGAGCCGGCGCAGATACCCTTGGGCCCTCATGGCCACTCCTGACAATGCTGCTGAGCCTCGACGCTTCCATTTATGCCAACGGACACCGTAGACCTGTTGGTTCCCCGGCGCCAACCGACTCAAACGTCGTGTTGGAGGGCCGGTGAACGGCGGAGCACTATCGAGAGGTGGTGGTCGATCTGCGCGGTGTGACGGTGGTGTTGTTGCCCGGAACCGGCTCCGACGACGACTACGTTCACCGGGCGTTTTCCAGGCCCTTGTCTGAGGTGGGCGGCCTGCTGCTGACCCCGCCGCCACGGCCCGAGCGGTTGATCGAGGGCTACCTGGCGGCGCTGGACGACGCGGCGCGCGGGCAGCCGATCGCGGTGGGCGGGGTGTCGATCGGCGCCGCGGTGGCGGCCGCCTGGGCACTGGCCCATCCCGACCGCACGGTCGCGGTGCTGGCCGCGCTGCCCGCCTGGGCGGGCGCGCCGGGGGCGGCGCCCGCGGCCCTGGCGGCCCGCTATTCGGCGTCGCAGTTGCGCGCGGACGGGCTGGCGGCGACGACGTCCCAGATGCAGGCTTCCAGCCCGCCGTGGCTGGCCGACGAGCTCACCCGGTCCTGGGCGGCCCAGTGGCCCCATCTGCCCGACGCGATGGAAGAGGCGGCCGGCTACGTCGCGCCGAGCTGCGACGAGCTGGCCCGGCTGGCCGCCCCGCTGGGCGTGGCCTCAGCGGTCGACGACCCGATCCACCCGCTGCAGGCCGGACTCGACTGGGTCGCCGCGGCGCCGCGCGCGGCGCTGCGGACGGTGACGCTGGATCAGATCGGGGCGGATCCCGCGGCCCTGGGCGCGGCCTGCGTGAGCGCGCTGGCCGACCTGTAGCGGGTCAGCCTCCGGTGGTGGTGCGCAGCTGTTGCATGGCCGACCCGTCGACGCTGCGGCGCGCGGCCGGCTCGTCGGGTGGCGCCTGCTGGGCGTCCTGGGCCGCGGCCTGCTGGGCGGCGGCGGCTTCGCGCAGCTGCTGCGCCATCGGCTCGGGCAGCTGCACAGTGAGCGGCGTCCGCACCGGGAGCGGTGTATCACCGCGCCGAACCACCGTGTCCGCCAAGGCCGCTCGAGCCTCCCGCTCCAACGCCTCCATCGTCTCCTGCGCGCCGTTGATGACGCAGCGGATCATCCAGCGGTAGCCGTCGACGCCGATGAAGCGCACCACGCCGGTGGCGGTGCCCACCACCTCGCGGCCCCACGGCCCGTCCTTGATGCTGACTTGGGCCTCGTCGTTGCGCAGCGATTCGGCGAGCTCGCCGGCCACTTCGCGCCACAGGCCACCCGTCTTGGGCGCGGCGTACGCGGCGATGGTGAAACGACCATTCGGCGTGACGACCCAGACCGCGCTCGGCACCCCGGTTTCGGTCAGCTCGACTTGCAGCTGGCCGGCCTCGGGCATCGGGATCAGCACCGAGCCCAGGTCGAGACGGGCCAGCTCGGCGACTGCGGGGTCGTCGAAGTCTTCGATGTCGAAAGGACCGTCGAACTCGTCGGGGGCCGGGTCGTCGGCGTCGCGGCCCGCAACCTCGTCGGCCACCGATGTGTCGGAAGAGCCGTCGTCTTTGGGTGTGCGCCTACCGAATGGAGCCATCAGCGCCCCTCCTCATCGCTTCGCTCTGCATCGTCGCCGGCTGCCATGAGTGCGCCGCTCCTCTTCATCGCTTCGCTCTGCATCGTCGCCGGCGCTCACAAACTCGCGTGTCCGCCGGAGGAACCATGACCGCCATCGCCGCGGGAGGTTTCGGCCAGCCCGGCCTCGTCGAACGACGACGCCTCGACCAGCTCCACCAATTCGACCCGCTGCACCAGCAACTGGGCGATGCGATCGCCGCGGTGCACCACGATCGGCTCGCTCGGGTCCAGGTTGATCAGCGCGACCTTGATCTCGCCGCGATAGCCGGCGTCGATGGTGCCCGGACTGTTGACGATCGAAAGCCCAACTCGCGCAGCCAGTCCCGACCGTGGGTGCACCAAGCCGACCATTCCGAACGGGACGGCGACCGCGACGCCCGTCCCGACCAGGGCGCGCCGCCCGGGTTTGAGTTCGACGTCTTCGGCGCTGTAGAGATCGATCCCCGCGTCGCCCTCGTGGGCGCGGCTGGGCAGCGGAAGCCCGGGGTCAAGACGCACGATGGCCAGACTGGTCGACACGGGGCCACAGACTACCCTTGGCTGCGTGTCCGATACGCGCGTCGCGCCGCACAACGTGCGGTATCGCGAACGATTGTGGGTTCCGTGGTGGTGGTGGCCACCGGCCTTCGCGCTGGCGGGCATCCTTGCTTTCGAGTTCAACATGGGCGTCACCCGCCAGTCCAACTGGTGGCCGTACGCTGCGCTGTTCGCGGTGGCGGCAGCGGCGCTGCTGTGGCTGGGTCGCGTCGAGATCCGGGTCACCGCCGACCCGGCGGTGCCGGGCGACGTGCAGCTGTGGGCCGGCCCGGCGCATCTGCCGATCACCGTGATCTCCCGGTCCGCCGAGGTAGCGCCCTCGGCCAAGTCCGCTGCCCTGGGCCGCCAACTCGACCCGGCCGCCTACGTGTTGCACAGGGCGTGGGTGGGGCCGATGATCCTCGCGGTCCTCGACGACCCGGACGATCCGACGCCGTACTGGCTGGTGAGCTGCCGTCACCCCGAGCGGGTGCTGTCGGCCCTGACACGGTGAGCGCAGCTATCAGGCCGCACAGTCGGTACAGATCATCACGCCGTTCTTCTCGCTGGCGAGCCGACTGCGGTGTTGCACCAAAAAGCAGCTGGAGCAGGTGAACTCGTCGGCCTGCTTCGGAATCACGCGCACTGAAAGTTCTTCACCCGAGAGGTCGGCACCGGGCAGTTCGAAATTCTCTGCGGATTCGGATTCGTCGACATCGACGACGGCCGAAGCCGCCTCGTTCCGTCGCGCTTTGAGCTCCTCCAGCGAGTCCTCCGAGACGTCGTCGGTCTCGGTACGCCGTGGAGCGTCGTAGTCGGTAGGCATTATCTAATCCCCTGCCCTAATTTCTGCCAGCCCTCGTTACCCAAGCAACGCTTTGTACCAGCGTCGAACGTATCCACCAAACGATTCGTGCCCGTATCCCGTTCCAATAAGGTGTGATTTACGTCACACCCCTGTTTTCACCCTTGCGCTCGTGTCTGAGCAGTGGGTTTGCGTACGGCTAGAGTGCAGCTGTGGTCACGCAAATCACCGAGGGTACAGCCTTTGACAAGCACGGTCGGCCCTTTCGGCGGCGTAATCCTCAGCCCGCGATCGTGGTGGTGATTCTTCTCGCAGTTGCCACCGCCGTCATCTGGACGATCGCGCTGACGCGTCCCGCCAAGGTGCACGAGGCCGCGGTGTGCAATCCGCCGCCCCAGGCGACCGGCTCGGCGCCGGCCCAGCTCGGTGAGCAGGTGTCGCGCAGCGCCATGGTGGACGTCGCGCCCGCCAAGCTCGCCGACACCAAGGTCCGCGTCCTGAACGCCAGCGGCCGGGGCGGGCAGGCCGGCGACGTCGCCGGAGCGATGAAGGACCTCGGCTTCGCCCAGCCGACCGCCGCCAACGATCCTCTCTACGCGGGCACCCGGCTCACCTGTCAGGGCCAGATCCGCTTCGGCACCGCGGGGCAGGCCACCGCGGCAGCCGTGTGGCTGGTGGCGCCGTGCACCGAACTGTTCAACGATAGCCGCGCCGACGACTCGGTCGACCTGTCCCTGGGCACCGACTTCACCGCGTTGGCACACAACGACGACATCGACGCCGTGCTCGCCACCCTGCGCCCCGGCGCCAGCGAGCCCTCGGATCCCGCACTGCTGGCCAAGATTCACTCCAGCAGCTGCTGACGGTCAGTCCAGAATCGGATCCAGGCCGCCCAAGCGCTCCAGGACGGCCAGCAGCTCGTCGGCGATGCCGGGCGCGGCCGCCAGCGTCAGGCCGGCACCGTCGACGCCGGGCGCGGGCAGCACCACCCGGGCCCCGGCCTCGGCGGCGATCAGCGCACCGGCGGCGCCATCCCACACCTGCAGCCCGTGCTCGTAGTAGGCGTCGAGCCGGCCCGAGGCGACCATGCAGAAATCCAGCGCCGCGGAGCCGATGCGACGGATGTCGCGGACCGCGGGCAGCAGGCGCGCCAGCAGTTCCGCCTGCGCGGCTCGGCGCTGTCGCGAATAGCCGAAACCGGTGCCCAGCAACGCCATCGACAAATCGTCGACGGCGGCGGGGTGCAACGCCTGCGTTCCCTCCTCGTCGGTGACCCGCGCCCCCAGGCCGAGAGCCGCCGAGTACACCCGGTTTCCGACGACGTCGGCGACCGCCCCGGCCACCGACTCGCCGGTGACCTGCGCGCCGACCGACACGGCGTAGGCGGGGACGCCGTAGACGAAATTCACGGTGCCGTCGATGGGATCGAGTACCCAGGTGACCGACCCAGGCGCAGCCCCAGCATCGGCGGGACCGCCGCCCTCCTCGCCGAGAATCGGCTCCCCGGGCCGTAATTCGGCCAACCGTGCCCGCAGCAGGCGTTCCGTTTCGGTGTCGACCACGGTCACCGGGTCGGTTGGGGTGCTCTTCGCGCGGACCGCACCGCTGGCGTGGGCTTGCCCGGCGCCGAAAACCTCCGCGCGCCGCCGCCTCACGAATGCCGCGGCCTCGGTGGCCACCGCTTCGGCGACCGAGCGCAGGCCGACCAACTCGTCATCGGAAAAACTCACGGGTCTATCGCAGCACAGTCACCTCGGCCCGCAGACGCCGCGGCCCACACCGTCGCGGCGCTAAGGTGAGCGGACAGCCCCGCCACGCCGAGGAGATTCGATGACCAGCACCGACTCGCCCACGGATGCGCGCCCCACCGCGGCCTGCGACGGAACCCGGCGCGGATTCGGCATCGACGTCGGCGGTAGCGGCATCAAGGGCGGGATCGTCGACATGGACACCGGGCAGTTGCTCGGCGAGCGGCTCAAGCTGCTCACACCCCAGCCCGCGACGCCCGCGGCGGTGGCCAAGACCATCGCCGAAGTGGTCAGAGCCTTCCGATGGACCGGGCCGCTGGGAGTGACCTATCCGGGCGTCGTCACGCACGGCGTCGTGCAGACGGCGGCCAACGTGGACAAGGCCTGGATCGGCTGCAACGCGCGCGACATCATCAGCGCCGAGCTGGACGGCCAGGACGTCACCGTCCTCAACGACGCCGATGCGGCCGGGTTGGCCGAGGAACATTACGGTGCGGGCAAAGGCCAGTCGGGCCTGGTGGTGTTGCTGACCTTCGGCACCGGGATCGGCTCCGCGGTGATTCACAACGGGACGCTGATCCCCAACACCGAGTTCGGCCATCTCGAGGTCGGTGGCAAGGAAGCCGAACAGCGGGCGGCGTCCTCGGTGAAGGAGAAGAACGACTGGTCCTTCGAGAAGTGGGCCAAGCAGGTGACCAAAGTGCTGGTGAGCATAGAGAACGCGGTGTGCCCCGATCTGTTCATCGCGGGCGGCGGAATCAGCCGCAAGGCCGACAAATGGGTGCCGCTGCTGACCAACCGCACCCCGGTGGTCCCCGCGGCCCTGCTCAACACCGCCGGGATCGTCGGCGCGGCCATGGCCGCCACCTCGGACGTGACCCACTGAATTTGCGCGGGCAGGGCGGTAGTGGCGCGCACGGTCGTTACAATGGTGGTCGGCGAACGCCCAACCGACAGCGTGCGACTACTCACGCTGATACCAACGCCGACATCGACATAGCAGACACTTTCGGTTAACCATGCCCAATACCCACCGAAGGTGAGCCCAAACGAAGGGGTGTAAGTGGCAGCGACGAAAGCAAGCCCGGCAACGGATGGGCCGGTGAAACGCACCGCCACAAAGTCTGCGTCATCCCCCGCCAAGCGATCGGCCGCCAAGGCCGCCAACGGCTCGGCGCCCGCCAAGCGGGCCGCCAAGGCGGCCTCGCCGTCCACCAAGTCCCAGGCCGACGCGGCCGCCGAGCCCAAGAAGACCCGCGCTGCGGCCAAGGGCGCCGGCGCCAAGGCGCCGGCGGGGCGCGGAACCAAAGCGGCCAAGGGCGGGCCGGTGGATCCCGACGCCCTCGGTTCCGACGGCGCCGTCGAGGATCTCGACGGCGAACCCGACCTCGAGGGTGAGCCCGGCGAAGAACTCGACATCGACGCCGACCTGAGCCTCGACGACCTCGAGGACGACGACGCGGCCGACGTCGAAGACTCCGACGAGAGCGACGCCGACTCCGGCGAGGGCGAAAGCGGGGCCGGGGAGGAAGTCGCCGCGAAACCCGCGAAGGCCGGCGAGGCCGCGGCGGAGGACGACGAGGAGATCGCCGAGCCCAGCGAAAAGGACAAGGCCTCCGGCGATTTCGTGTGGGACGAGGACGAGTCCGAGGCGTTGCGGCAGGCCCGTAAGGACGCCGAGCTGACGGCCTCCGCCGACTCGGTGCGCGCCTACCTCAAGCAGATCGGCAAGGTCGCGCTGCTCAACGCCGAGGAAGAGGTCGAGCTGGCCAAGCGCATCGAGGCCGGCCTGTACGCCACCCAGCTGATGACCGAGATGACCGAGCGCGGCGACAAGCTGCCCGCAGCGCAACGGCGCGATATGGCGTGGATCTGCCGCGACGGCGACCGCGCCAAGAACCATCTGCTGGAAGCCAACCTGCGACTAGTGGTGTCGCTGGCCAAGCGCTACACCGGGCGCGGCATGGCGTTCCTGGACCTGATCCAGGAGGGCAACCTGGGTCTGATCCGCGCGGTCGAGAAGTTCGACTACACCAAGGGTTACAAGTTCTCCACGTACGCGACGTGGTGGATCCGTCAGGCGATCACCCGCGCCATGGCCGACCAGGCCCGCACCATCCGCATCCCGGTGCACATGGTCGAGGTGATCAACAAGCTGGGCCGTATCCAGCGCGAGCTGCTGCAGGACCTGGGCCGCGAGCCCACGCCCGAAGAGCTGGCCAAGGAAATGGACATCACGCCCGAAAAGGTGCTCGAGATCCAGCAATACGCCCGCGAGCCGATCTCGCTGGACCAGACCATCGGCGACGAGGGCGACAGCCAATTAGGTGACTTCATCGAAGACAGCGAAGCCGTGGTGGCGGTCGACGCCGTCTCGTTCACCCTGCTGCAGGACCAGCTGCAGTCGGTGCTGGAGACGCTGTCCGAGCGCGAGGCCGGCGTGGTAAGGCTGCGTTTTGGCCTCACCGACGGCCAGCCCCGCACCCTGGACGAGATCGGGCAGGTTTACGGCGTGACCCGCGAGCGGATCCGTCAGATCGAGTCCAAGACCATGTCGAAGCTGCGCCACCCCAGCCGCTCGCAGGTGTTGCGCGACTACCTGGACTAGGCCAGCGCCACCCGGGCGAATAACGATTCCACCCCGCAAGTTCAGGGCGATTCGTGGGAAAAACGCGTGCGCCTGCGGCTTTGCTGGCAGAGTCGGGCTGCGGCTAATGATCGCCCACCGTGCCGATCACGCTCACCCGAGGAGGGCGCCATGACGGTGGTGCTGGTGCATGGCAATCCGGAGACCGACGCGATCTGGGGACCGCTGGTCGACGTACTCGGGCGTGATGACGTGGTGCGACTCTCGCCGCCGGGATTCGGCGCGCCGCTGCCGGACGGTTTTCCGGCGACCTACATCGCCTACCGCGACTGGCTCGAGGGCGAGCTGGACAACATCGGCGAACAGGTCGACCTGGTGGGCCACGACTGGGGCGGCGGCCACGTCATGAACGTGGTGACGCATCGACCCGAATTGGTCCGCAGCTGGGTCTGCGACATCGTCGGATGTTTCGACCCCGACTACGTCTGGCACGACCTCGCCCAGATCTGGCAGACGCCCGGCGACGGCGAGCAACACGTCGAGGCCTTCTTGGGCGGGACGGTCGACGACAAGACCGCCCAGTGGGTCGCATTCGGCATCTCCCCCGACATCGCGGCCTCGTTCGCGGCGGCGCAGGGCCCCGAGATGGGCCGGGCCATCTTGGCGCTGTACCGCTCCGCCCGGCAACCGGCGATGGCCGAAGCCGGCCGTGCCCTCGGCAACGCGGCGGCTTGCCCTGGTCTGTCGATCCTGGCCACCGACGACCCCTACGTCGGCTCCGAGGAGATGCGGCGCCGGACGGCGGAGCGGTCCGGCGCGCAAACGGAAGTGCTTGACGGGCTTGGGCATTGGTGGATGATGGAGGACCCGGCGCGCAGCGCGGCCGTCCTCTCCCGATTCTGGGACACGGTCGGCTGACTAGAATCACTGCAGCACAAGCAAATTCAGGTGGCGCCATGTCCGTGAACCGCAAAGTGGTCTCGTCCGAATCCGAGTTCGAATCGGCCGTCGGTTATGCCCGCGCTGTGCGGGTCGGCCCGCATGTCGCGGTGGCCGGAACAACCGGCTCGGGGCCGCCCGGCGACATCGCCGCCCAAGCACGGGATGCGTTGCGGCGCATCGAGATTGCTTTGCACCAAGCGGGTGCCGCGCTCACCGACGTGGTGCGCACCCGCATCTACGTCACCGACATCTCGCGGTGGCGGGAGGTGGCCACAGTACACGAGCAGGTACTCGGCGCGATACGCCCCGCGGCCACGATGGTGGAAGTGTCGGCGCTGATCGCGCCCGAACTGCTGGTGGAGATCGAGGCAGACGCCTACGTCGACTCCCCGGCCCCGGCGATCGGCGCGAACGAGCCGTCGCCGCCCGGCCGATAGGCGGTGACCCGGACCACGGCGCTCACCGGCAGCGTGCCGTACAGATGCGGGAACAACATCGACTCCGGATCCGTCGGCACTCCCGGCTCCCAGCGCACCGGCGCGCTAACGCGGGTCGGGTCGATGTGCAGCAGGACCAGGTCGCCACGACCGCGGTAGAGGCGGTTGGCCGGCAGGTGCACCTGCTGCGGCGTCGACAGGTGGATGAAGTCGCCACCGACTGCGGGATCCGGGTCGATGCCGCCCCGCAGACGGGCCCGCGCCCACTGATCGGTTCCGCACAGGTGTACCAGCACGTCAGGACCGAAGGTCGCCACGTCGACACCCTAGAACCGGCTAAACCAAACTTGACCAGCCCGTGAGAAACGACACACCCGATAACGATCGGGGAACAAGGCGAAAACGCCATACGTCTGAGAAAGTGAACGTACGAGAACGGAGAAGCCATGAATGCAACTCTGACGAGTCCCGAACTGACCCGAGCCGACCGCTGCGACCGCTGCGGTGCCGCGGCTCGGGTACGCGCCAAGCTGCCTTCTGGACTCGAGCTTCTCTTCTGCCAGCACCACGCCAACGAGCACGAGGCGAAGCTCACCGAGCTCGACGCCGTGCTGGAGATCAGCGAAGGCTAGGCCGGGATCGAACTCGCCCATCGCCAATGTGGGCAGTGCGAGCGATCTTCGGTAATGCTGGACGGGTATGAGCGAGCAGGTCGCAAAACCGTCGCGCCACCACATTTGGCGAATCACCCGCAGGACTCTTTCCAAGAGTTGGGACGACTCCATTTTTTCGGAGTCGGCCCAGGCTGGTTTCTGGTCTGCGTTGTCCCTGCCGCCGCTGCTGCTCGGGCTGTTAGGCACCCTGGCCTATGTGGCGCCGCTGTTCGGCCCGGACATGTTGCCCAGCATCCTGCGCCAGCTGATCTCGACGGCGCACAGCGTGTTCTCTACGAGCGTGGTCAACGAGATCATCGAGCCGACCGTGCGTGACATCGCCAACCACGCCCGCGGCGAGGTGGTGTCGCTGGGTTTCATCATCTCGTTGTGGGCGGGGTCGTCGGCCATCTCGTCGTTCGTCGACTCCGTGGTCGAGGCGCACGACCAGACGCCCTTGCGCCACCCCGTGCGCCAACGACTGTTCGCGCTGTTCCTCTACGTGGTCGGACTGGTGTTCGTGGTGGCGACCGCGCCATTGGTGGTCTTGGGTCCGCGCAAGGTGGGTGAGCACATTCCGGTCAGCCTGGCCAACGTGCTGCGCTACGGCTATTACCCCGCGTTGATCCTCGTCCTGATGTTCGGCGTCGTGATCCTGTACCGCGTGTCGTTGCCGGAGCCGCTGCCCACCCATCGGCTGCTCGTCGGCGCGGCGCTGGCCACCGCGGTGTTCGTGATCGCCACCCTGGGCCTGCGGATCTACCTGCAGTGGATCACCAGTACGGGTTACACCTACGGCGCGCTGTCCACGCCGATCGCATTCCTGCTGTTCTCGTTCTTCGGGGGCTTCGCGATCATGATCGGCGCCGAACTCAACGCCGCCATTCAGGAGGAATTCCCCGCGCCCAGGACGCACGCGCACCGACTGCGCAGATGGCTGCTGTCGCGCTCGCCCGCGCTGGCGAAGGCGGCGGACACGCTGTCGAATCCCGTGACGACGAATCCCATCACCGCGCAACGCGATGTCGCGCCGGCGGAGCCGCCCGCCTGATCAGCCCTTCTTCATCCGGTCGTAAATCTGCTTGCAGTCCGGGCAGACCGGTGAGCCGGGCTTGGCCGCCTTGGTGACGGGAAAGACCTCGCCGCACAACGCCACGACGTGGTTGCCCATCACCGCGCTCTCGGCGATCTTGTCCTTCTTGACGTAATGGAAGTACTTCGGGGTGTCGCTGCCGGTCCCGTCGTCGACCCGTTCGTCGGTCTCGGTGCGTTCGATCGTTTGGGTCTGCATACGTGACATTGTGCACTGCCCGGCGGGCCCGGAACCGGCCAAGCCGGAATCGGTGAGTTGTGGGACAGTGGAGAAATGAAGCACGGCTCCGATCCGGGGTTCGATGACTTTGACGGCAACAAGGGCCGCCCAGTACTCATCACCGCCGCAGCTACCTCGTACGAGGAGCAGCACCGGGCACGGGTTCGTAAGTACCTGACGCTGATGGCTTTCCGGATTCCGGCGCTCATCCTGGCCGCCCTGGCCTACGGCGCGTGGCACAACGGACTGATCTCCCTGGCGATCGTGGCGCTGTCCATCCCGCTGCCCTGGATGGCCGTACTCATCGCCAATGATCGGCCGCCGCGCAGTGCCGACGAGCCCCGCCGGTTCGACACCGCGCCCCGGCGCATCCCGCTGTTCCCGCGGGCCGAACATCCCGCGCTCGAGGCTGCGCCACACCCGCAGCCGGAATGGCCGACGGGCCCGCGCGACGGAATGGATCACGGCTGACCGTCGTTCCCCTGGCGGTGCCGTCACTGCCGGACTTCTCAGGACATTCTCAGGTCTTCGGGACATTTGTGCACGTCAAGACGTGTGAGATGCGGTATCGCCGGGAACTCTCAGAGCTGATCTGTCGTTGAACTCGATGACAGAACAAAGCCGAACGGGAGGGTCGCTATGGCGAACGCCAGCACGAGCAGATTTGATGGCGATCTGGATGCTCAAAGCCCCGCAGCGGATCTGGTGCGCGTATATCTGAACGGAATCGGTAAGACCGCACTCCTCAACGCCGCCGGTGAGGTCGAACTCGCCAAGCGCATCGAGGCCGGGCTGTACGCCGAACACCTGCTTGCCACGCGTAAGCGCCTCGGGGAGAACCGCAAACGCGATTTGCAGGCCGTGGTTCGCGACGGCCAGGCGGCGCGCCGTCACCTGCTGGAGGCGAACCTGCGTCTGGTGGTCTCGCTGGCCAAGCGGTACACCGGACGCGGCATGCCGTTGCTGGACCTGATCCAGGAGGGCAACCTCGGATTGATCCGCGCGATGGAAAAGTTCGACTACACAAAGGGTTTCAAGTTCTCGACCTACGCGACGTGGTGGATCCGCCAGGCCATCACGCGTGGCATGGCGGACCAGAGCCGGACCATCCGGCTGCCGGTTCATCTGGTTGAGCAGGTCAACAAGCTGGCGCGGATCAAGCGCGAGATGCACCAGAACCTGGGTCGCGAGGCCACCGACGAGGAGCTCGCCGCCGAGTCCGGCATTCCGGTGGAAAAGATCAACGACCTGCTCGAGCACAGCCGCGACCCGGTAAGCCTGGACATGCCGGTCGGCTCCGAGGAGGAAGCGCCGCTGGGCGACTTCATCGAGGACGCCGAAGCGATGTCGGCCGAGAACGCGGTGATCGCCGAGCTGCTCCACACCGACATCCGAAGCGTGCTGGCCACCCTGGACGAGCGTGAGCACCAGGTGATCCGGTTGCGATTCGGCCTCGACGACGGCCAGCCGCGCACGCTGGACCAGATCGGCAAGCTGTTCGGCCTGTCCCGCGAGCGGGTCCGCCAAATCGAGCGGGACGTAATGTCGAAACTCCGCAACGGGGAGCGCGCCGACCGGCTACGGTCGTACGCGAGCTAACAGCTCGCCCAAGCTAGGTAGCAGACAGTATGCCCGCCGCGTCAGCGGCGGGCATACTGCTTGCCGGGGAGCCGTTACACCCATTCATGCAGCTGGCCAAGTAGACTCGGCGTCGATGGAGGGTGCTGAATGAACGACCTGGTTGACACCACCGAGATGTACTTGCGGACCATCTACGACCTCGAGGAAGAGGGCGTGACGCCGCTGCGTGCCCGGATAGCCGAGCGCCTCGATCAGAGTGGGCCCACTGTCAGCCAAACTGTGTCGCGCATGGAGCGGGACGGTTTGCTTCGTGTGGCCGGTGACCGCCACCTCGAGCTCACTGACAAGGGCCGGGCGCTGGCCATTTCGGTGATGCGTAAGCACCGACTCGCCGAACGCCTGCTGGTCGACGTGATCGGCCTGCCCTGGGAGGAAGTACACGCCGAGGCGTGCCGGTGGGAGCACGTGATGAGCGAGGACGTCGAGCGGCGCCTGGTGAAGGTGCTCAACAACCCGACCACCTCGCCTTTCGGCAACCCGATCCCGGGCCTGCTGGACCTGGGCGTGGGCCCCGAGCCCTGGTCCGAGGACGGTCCACTGGTCCGGCTGACCGAGCTGCCCCCGGGTGCGCCGGCGGCCGTGGTGGTTCGCCAGCTGACCGAACACGTCCAGGGCGACATCGACTTGATCTCCCGCCTGAAGGATGCGGGCGTGGTTCCCAACGCGCGCGTCACGGTCGAGACCGGCCCCGCCGGGGTGACCATCGTCATTCCCGGCCACGAGAACGTCACCCTGCCGCACGAGATGGCGCACGCGGTCAAGGTCGAGAAGGTCTGACCCGTCCTGCCCCTATCCCGCCCTGCGGCGGAACGGCCGTCGCGGCGGTAGCTGCACACCGAACTGCTTGGCCAGCCGGTAGCCGGTGAGCGCCAGGTCCCGAATGTCCTCGGGGCGCAGGCCCGATTGCAACGCGGTGTCCAGCATGCCGGCCATCCGGTGGCCGGGCTTGCAGCGCAACGCCTCCTGCAGCGACACCCCGGCGAGTGGGCCGTCGCCGCGCGCATACGCGCTGAACGCGATCAGGACCAGCGCCTCGACCCGCCATGGCTCGGGCAGCCTGCGCGCCAGCAGCGCCCACAAGGATTCGACTTCGTTGGCGCTCTCCCCCACCGCGAGGGCATAGAGGATGTCGCGCACCTGCGCGTCGCTCAGCGCGCAGCCCAGCGTCGCCACCTCCGCGTCGGACAACGATTCCCCGGCCGCGAGCCGGGCGGCGGCGGCCATCGCGGCCTTGACGTCGCCGCGGGTGCAGCGGACCGGCTGCGCGCGATGCGCCGATCTGCGCCGGGCGGCCTGCCGCGTGAGGGCGCCGGCCAGCGCGGCGCTGCGCGCGGGGTCGTCGGGCGCGACGACCGCCTGCAGATCGGCGCGACGCGAATACAGCCGCCTGCCGTCCAGCACCGCCGCGGCCGCCAGCGGGGAGGACGAAGGGTCGTCGATCAGGCCGCTCGACCCACAGCCCTCGGCACAATGCCAGCGGCCACCGAGGGCCACCCGGTCGACTACATGGGTGGCCCACAACTCGATGTTGTTCTGCGACAAGGCGGCCGCGAGCGCCGCCGACAGCTGCCGGTATTCCTCATTGCAGCTCGGACAATAGGCCCCGTCCGCGTTGACGATCACCGCGATCACGGCCTCGGGGGCCGCCGCGGCGGCGACCTCCGCCAGGTGTTCCACCCGATCGGCGAGCTCCTCGCCGAGGTCGACGCGCATCACCGAGCCGAGTTCCCCGTCGCCCAAAGACACTAGTATCAATGAATTTTCGGGAACGAAGCCGAGAACGGCCGGCAGCGCGGCGATGAGCGCACCGGGGCGGGACAGCTCGAAGTCTTTTCCATGGGTAGTCATGAGCACCAACGCTGACGGCCGCCACCGTCAGCCGGTGCGCACGCGTGCCGGCCCGGCAACGGACCTGTGGATGAACCCAGCACTGTGCGTGGTGCTGCCTTACTGTTTAAGCCATGAGTTCGGCGCAAGAGTACGACATGGTGGTCCTCGGGTCCGGGCCCGGCGGGCAGAAGGCCGCCATCGCGTCGGCCAAGCTCGGTAAGTCGGTCGCCGTCGTCGAGCGCGGCCAGATGATCGGCGGCGTGTGCGTCCAGACCGGCACCATCCCGTCGAAGACGTTGCGCGAGGCGGTCCTCTATCTCACCGGGATGAGCCAGCGCGAGCTCTATGGCGCGAGCTATCGCGTGAAGGAGAAGATCACCCCGGCCGACCTGCTGGCCAGAACCCAGCACGTGATCGGCAAGGAAGTCGACGTGGTGCGAAACCAGCTGATGCGCAACCGCATCGACCTGCTGATCGGCCACGGGCGTTTCGTCGACCCGCACACCATCGAGGTCGAAGACCCGTCGCGGCGCGAGAAGATCACCATCAGCGGCGAGCACGTCGTCATCGCCACCGGCACGCGGCCGGCGCGGCCCTCCGGCGTCGAGTTCGACGAACACCGGGTGCTCGACTCCGACGGGATACTCGATCTCAAGTCGCTGCCCACCTCGATGGTGGTGGTCGGCGCCGGCGTCATCGGCATCGAGTACGCCTCGATGTTCGCCGCACTGGGAACCAAGGTCACCGTCGTGGAGAAGCGCAACGACATGCTCGACTTCTGCGACCCCGAGGTCGTCGAGGCGCTCAGGTTCCACCTGCGCGACCTGGCCGTGACGTTCCGGTTCGGTGAGGCGGTGACCGCGGTCGACGTGGGATCGGCGGGCACCGTGACCACCCTGGCCAGCGGCAAGCAGATTCCCGCGGAGACGGTGATGTATTCCGCTGGGCGGCAAGGCCAGACCGACCACCTCGATCTGCACAACGCCGAGCTGGAGGCCGACAACCGCGGGCGGATCTTCGTCGACGACAACTTCCAGACCAAAGTGCCGCACATCTACGCCGTCGGCGACGTGATCGGCTTCCCCGCGCTGGCCGCGACGTCGATGGAACAGGGGCGCCTGGCCGCCTACCACGCGTTCGGGGAAGCCTGCGACGGCATCACCGAGCTGCAGCCGATCGGCATCTACTCCATCCCCGAGGTCTCCTACGTCGGCGCCACCGAGGTGGAGCTGACGAAGAACTCAGTCCCTTACGAGGTCGGCATGGCCAGGTACCGGGAGCTGGCTCGCGGCCAGATCGCCGGCGACTCCTACGGGATGCTCAAGCTGCTCGTGTCCACCGAGGACCTCAAGGTGCTCGGCGTGCACATCTTCGGCACCAGCGCCACCGAGATGGTGCACATCGGGCAGGCCGTGATGGGGTGCGGCGGCACCGTCGAGTACCTGGTGGACGCGGTGTTCAACTACCCCACGTTCTCCGAGGCCTACAAGGTGGCGGCGCTCGACGTGATGAACAAAGTCCGGGCACTCAACCAGTTCCGTCACTGACCCAACGGTGACGACCCGCCGCGCCCGGCTCCGCCGCGCTCGCGATCGTCACTGACCCAACGGTGACGACCCGCCGCGCCCGGCTCCGCCGCGCTCGCGATCGTCACTGACCCAACGGTGACG
>NZ_JAPIYN010000015.1:0-24707 GCF_035617725.1 Mycobacterium sp. 94-17 | reverse complement strand
ACCCGCCGCGCCCGGCTCCGCCGCGCTCGCGATCGTCACTGGCAGGCGTCTTGCAGGTCGTTCGGGACCGGATCGCCGGGCCCGCCTGACTCGGCGCGGGCCAGCAGCTCCGCGGTGTGCCCGTCGAACGGCGCCGAGTAGGACATGTTCGCGGCGCAGCCGCCCCGCTCGAGGCCACCGATCACCCCGATGAGCGAGGTGCCGCTGACCCAGGGCGCACCGCTGGTGCCGTCCACCAGCCCCTCGCACGCCAGCGCGGGAAAGCCGGTGTCGGTGACCGACGTGCTGGCCTGACACCCGATGGGTGAGCCACCGACTCCGGCCGGGTACCCCAGCACGGTGACGCGGCTGCCCGGCGGAGGCGTCACACCGAGCGTCAGCGCCAGGCCGGCCCGGGACTCGACGGGCGCGCCGGCGTCGTTGCTGACCCGGGCGATCGCGTAGTCGGCGTGCGGGTCCTTGTCGGCCGTCCACCGCGGGTCGAGGTAGACCGTGTCGGCCTTCCAGACATCGGCGGGACCAGGCGCGGCGTCGCCGACGAAACCGGGAACGAAGGTGATCAGCGAAGCCCCGGCCAGGCAGTGCGCGGCGGTCATGATCAGGTTGCCGCCCTTGGAATGCACCACCGAACCGGTGCACACGTGCAGCGGGCCGCCGTCGATGAAAATCGCCCCGATCCGCCGATCCGGCTCGACCGGACCCGCGACGGCCTTCTGCTCGGGCTGGCTGAGGCGCTGCACCGGGCCGCCGACGCGCGGGGCGGACACCGAGGGAGGCGACGCATGCTCGGCGGGGCGGTGACACGCCGACAACGACGTCGCCACCCCCACCACCGAGCAGAGCATCACCATCCGAATGCGCATCGCCTCAATCATGCCTGACCGGTGGGCGGCGAGCCGAGTTCCGCGCTTCGCGGTGCGCCCCCGGCCGGCCGGCGCATCCCCGGCTTTCGCCGGTGGATTACGCGACAGAATTGTGGCGTATGCGCTAACAGCGTGGACACGAAGTTCGCTGACAGATGTTGGTGCCGCGTGATTCGGGGGACACTGGGTAAGGCACCCTGGACACACCCTGGAGAGGAGGCGATCGGAGATGGCTCACCGCCAAGACCCGGATGACCAGTACCAGCCCGGGCAGGCCGGCATGTACGAGCTCGAGTTGCCGGCACCGCAGTTGTCGACGTCCGACGGCCGCGGTCCCGTGCTGGTGCACGCCCTGGAGGGCTTTTCCGATGCCGGCCATGCGATCAAGCTGGCGGCCGCGCACCTGAAGGCGGTGCTGGACACCGAGCTGGTCGCTTCCTTCGCGATCGACGAATTGCTGGACTATCGCTCGCGGCGGCCTCTGATGACGTTCAAGACCGACCACTTCACCCACTACGAGGATCCCGAGCTGAGCCTGTACGCCATGCGCGACACGATCGGCACGCCGTTTTTGTTGCTGGCCGGCATGGAACCGGATCTCAAGTGGGAGCGCTTCATCACCGCGGTGCGGCTCTTGGCCGAGCGCCTGGGCGTGCGCCAGACCATCGGCCTGGGCACGGTCCCGATGGCGGTGCCGCACACTCGGCCGACCACCATGACCGCACACTCGAACAACCCGGAGTTGATCGCCAACTTCCAGCCGTGGATCGCCGAGATCCAGGTTCCGGGCAGCGCGTCCAACTTGCTGGAATACCGGATGGGACAGCACGGCCAGGAGGTCGTCGGCTACACCGTGCACGTCCCCCACTACCTCACCCAGACCGATTACCCGGCCGCCGCCCAGGCGTTGCTCGAACAGGTCGCCAAGACCGCGTCGCTCGAGCTGCCGCTGACGGCGTTGGTCGAGGCGGCCGAGGTGATCCGGGCCAAGATCGACGAGCAGGTGGAGGCGAGCGCGGAAGTCGCTCAAGTGGTGGCCGCGCTCGAGCGCCAGTACGATGCCTTCATCGACGCTCAGGAGAACAGATCGTTACTGACTCGCGACGAGGACCTGCCGAGCGGCGACGAGCTGGGCGCAGAGTTCGAGCGATTTCTGGCCCAGCAGGCAGAGAAGAAGTTCGACGACGATGACAAGGCCTGACCCACTCAGCACGACGTCCTGACCACACCTCGGTTGGCCAGGCCCGACACCGAGGTTGGCGACATGACGGAGCGGAAGCGCAAGAGCACGCTCCGCCCGGTGCGTGAAGTGACCGCACCCCGACTCGAGTTCCGCACCATCCATGGCTACCGGCGCGCCTACCGCATCGCCGGTTCCGGGCCGGCGATTCTGCTGATCCATGGCATCGGCGACAACTCCACCACGTGGAATACCGTGCAGGCCAAGCTCGCCCAGCGTTTCACGGTGATCGCCCCGGATCTGCTCGGGCACGGGCAATCCGACAAGCCGCGCGCCGACTACTCGATCGCGGCATACGCGAACGGCATGCGCGACCTGCTCAGCGTCCTCGACATCGAGCGGGTCACCATCATCGGTCACTCTCTCGGTGGCGGCGTGGCAATGCAATTCGCCTACCAATTCCCGCATTTGGTGGAGCGGCTGATCCTGGTCGGCGCCGGCGGCGTGACAAAGGACGTCAACTTCGTCCTGCGCTGGGCGTCGCTGCCGATAGGCAGCGAGGCGATCGCACTGCTGCGGTTGCCGCTGGTGCTGCCGGCGGTTCAGATCATGGGACGCGTGCTGGGCATGGCGCTGGGCAGCAGCGGGCTGGGCCGTGATCTGCCCAATGTGCTGCGCATCCTCGACGACCTACCCGAACCGACGGCCTCCGCGGCGTTCAGCCGCACGCTGCGGGCGGTGGTGGATTGGCGCGGGCAGATCGTCACCATGCTCGACCGATGTTATCTGACCGAAGCCATCCCGGTGCAGATCGTTTGGGGCACAAAGGATGTGGTGGTCCCGGTCCGCCACGCGTGGATGGCACACGCCGCGATGCCGGGCTCCCGGCTCGAAATCTTCGAAGGCTCCGGGCACTTCCCCTTCCACGACGACCCGGCCCGCTTCATCGACGTCGTCGAACGTTTCATCGATTCCACCGGCGCCGCCGAATATGACCAGGCCAGCCTTCGCGCGCTGCTCCGCACCGGCGGCGGCGAACAGGCCGTCTCGGGCCCCGCCCCCACCCGCGTCGCGGTGCTCAACGCCATGGGCTCTGACGAGCGCAGCGCCACATGATCACCTCGTCCGGATCCCGCCCCGTACAGTCGGGTTATGGCGATCGTCGTGACGGTGCTGCGGGTGTTCACCAATCCGGCCGGGGATTTCGGTAACCCGCTGGGCGTGGTGGACGCCGGCCAGGTCGAGGTTGCCGACCGACAGCGGCTGGCGACCCAATTGGGCTAAAGCGAAACGGTTTTCGTCGAAGCCCCGTCGCCCGGCGCCACCACCGCGCACGCCACCATCTACACGCCCCGAACCGAATTGGCGTTCGCCGGCCACCCCACCGTCGGCGCGGCATGGTGGCTGCGCGAGAACGGCTCGCCGATCAACACCCTGCGGGTGCCGGCCGGGATCGTGCAGGTGAATTACGACGACGATCGCGCCGGTATCAGCGCCCGCGCGGAATGGGCGCCGGATTTCGCCTTACACGAATTCGCTTCGGCCGAAGAGGTTTTGATTGCCGATCCGGCCGACTATCCCGACGACACCGCGCACTACCTGTGGGCCTGGACCGACCGGTCGGCAGGCTCGCTGCGGGTGCGCATGTTCGCGGCAAACCTCGGTGTGGCCGAGGACGAGGCCACCGGATCGGCGGCGATGCGGATCACCGAGCACCTGAGCCGGAGCCTGCGGATCACCCAGGGCAAGGGCTCCGTCATCGACACCACGTGGAGTGCCCAGGGTTGGGTGGCGGTGGCCGGACAGGTCGTCAATGACGGTGTGCGACAACTTGATTGACGACGGCGTAGCCGGCGGCTGAGCGTTCAGCGCTGCCGGTGCAGTACGGCGGCGAGGTGGTCCTGCAGCGGTTGCCCCACCGCCCCCATCTGCACCGTGTAGGAGAACTCGTCGCCGTCGATGCGAATCGAACGACCGAGCGCCGTCACCTCTTTGGCGCTGGGTGTCCGACCGATCACCGTGGCGGACAGCTGCATCTCGATGAGGTCACCGGTGACCGAATAGCTGCCGACGTCGATTTCAGTGACCCCGGTGGGATGCGCCAGAACCAGTTCGACGTGACCCGGTTGGGGCACGCGCAGGTATCCGATCTCGGCGTGCAGCGGCCTGCCATCGGCTACCGCCTTGGTTTTTTGCGAGTAGGCCAGGAACGGTTTGCCGACATGGGCGAACGCGACTTCCTCGAGGTAGTCGAAGGGCTCGATCGTCGGGTACTTGCCTGCACCCCGGCCGGACCAGGCGCCCAGGAGCGGGGCCAGTGCCGCAATGTCGGGATGCAAGTCAGGGGACATGAAACCGGTCCGTCAGCCGGGGGTGGCCACGTTGCGGTGATCGCGCAGCGCCTGGATCTCGCGTTCGAAATCGTCGGCGGACTCGAATGACCGATACACGGAGGCGAATCGCAGGTACGCCACCTCGTCGAGATCGCGTAGCGGCCCCAGAATGGCCAGGCCGACCTCGTGGCTGGGGATCTCCGGCGAAGCCGTGGCGCGCACGGTGTCTTCGACCTGCTGGGCCAGCAGGTTCAGTGCGTCGTCATCGACCTGGCGCCCCTGGCAGGCCCGGCGGACGCCGCTGATCACCTTGTCCCTGCTGAACGGCTCGGTGACGCCGCTGCGCTTGACCACCGCCAGGACCGCCGTCTCCACGGTGGTGAAGCGTCGTCCGCACTCGGGACAGGATCGGCGACGCCGGATGGCCTGGCCTTCATCGGTTTCGCGGGAGTCGATCACCCGAGAGTCGGGGTGGCGGCAGAACGGACAGTGCATGACCGCTCCTTCATCGCGCCGACAAGGTACCGCAGGACTCTGAGCGTACCTGCGCGCGGATCGGCACCGTCACCGGAGCGGCCGGGGTGTTCAGCCGACCGGAGCGATCAGGGCCTGGCCCGCCAGCAGATCGGGCGAGTGCAGATCGTTGAGTTCGCGGATGCGGTCGGCGACCTGAGTGGTCGGGGCGTCGGGCGCCACCCGGTGCGCGAAGTCCTGCAGCGACTCCCCCGCGTCGACGCGGACGACGGCGAGCCGGTCCGGGATGTGGGCCGCCGCGGTGGTGGAGCCTCCGTTGAGCACCTGCCCGACGTTCGCGACCAGACCCAGCCACAGCGTGATCGCCCCCGCTGCCAGCGCCAGCCCGATGGTCGACGCCCACGTGGCGGCACGCCTGCGGTGCGGAGCCACCGACATCGCCACCCCGGCGCCGTGGTAGCGCATCGCCGCTCCGGTCGGCCGCGACGGCGCGGGCCGGCGAGCGCGGCCCAGGCCGTCGTGGCCGTAGCGGGCACCCTGGGCGGGTCCCTTGAGCGGGCGCCGAAGACTGCTGGTACGCGGCGCGGGCGTGTGGATGACTGTCATCTTCGTTCCTCCGGTCAACTAGCTCTCGCTCGTGTGTTCGATTTTAGTCGCTTGTATGTTCGAAACCCGAACATTTGAGCGAAGCGTGTCGCACGGGCAAAACGCTAGATCACACCACCGACAAGTTCGTCGGCTCTTAGCACTGTCACCACGCCTGGATACCCGATCTCGCCAAGAGTTACACACTTGTGATTCACCTGGCTTTCGGCCGTTTCCGCGGCCGCACCCACGGCGCGACACGCCACTCGAACACATGTTTGATTCTTGCACGCGGTGCGGCTACATTCAGTGCCATGGGCGACAGCAACGACACTTCATCGGCCGGCCCCGGGGGTCGGCTGCACTCCGTGGACTCCTCGCTGACCGAGCGGCAGCGCACCATTTTGAATGTCATCCGCGCCTCGGTCACCAGCCGCGGCTACCCGCCGAGCATCCGGGAGATCGGCGACGCCGTGGGTCTGACCTCGACGTCGTCGGTGGCGCATCAGCTGCGCACCCTGGAGCGCAAGGGCTACCTGCGCCGCGACCCAAACCGGCCACGAGCGGTCGACGTCCGCGGGGCCGACGACGACGTGGCGGCGCCCGGCACCGAGGTGGCCGGCTCGGACGCCCTGCCGGAACCCACGTTCGTCCCGGTGCTCGGGCGCATCGCGGCCGGCGGACCCATCCTCGCCGAAGAGGCCGTCGAAGACGTCTTTCCCCTGCCGCGCGAACTGGTCGGCGAAGGCACGCTCTTCCTGCTCAAGGTGGTCGGTGACTCGATGGTCGAGGCCGCGATCTGTGACGGCGACTGGGTGGTGGTCCGTCAGCAGAACGTCGCCGACAACGGCGACATCGTCGCCGCGATGCTCGACGGCGAGGCCACCGTCAAGACGTTCAAACGCGCCGGTGGCCAGGTGTGGCTGATGCCGCACAACCCCGCGTTCGACCCCATCCCCGGCAACGATGCGAGCGTGCTGGGCAAGGTCGTCACAGTCATCCGCAAGGTCTGACGCGACAAGCCCGAGTCAGTCGGCTCTGGTGAAGCCGTTGGCCAACGCGACTTCTTCGCTCGACAACCAGATTTCGGCGAGCGTGTCCTGATAAAGGTCGCTGCCCGGCAGGTAGTACAGGCCGTACCGAGCGCTCGCCTTGATCGGGTATCCGTCGGGCGCCTGGTACGGGTCATCGAGCGGCAGGTGGATCGTCGGTCGCCCGTCCGGTCCTGCCAGGCCATTCTCCGAACCGTCCTCGGTGTCCGCGGCGGCATGCCGTCCGCTTCGCGCCGTAGTCCCGACCGCGGCGGCATCGGCGACGACGGCCTCCAACGCAGCGGTGTCCTCGGCTGTGTCCTCGGCTGTGTCCTCTTGAGGCGCAGCGGTTTCCGGCGCGCCGGCCAGAGGTTCGCCGTCCGGCGGGGTGTGGGCAACGGCGACGTCGGGAAGCTCGTCTGCGGGAAGCTCGTCCGCCGGGTACGCCTCGTCTGCCGGAAGCTCCTCTGCCGGATACGCCTCGTCGGCGTAGCCGACGTCGAGGTCGTCGGCGTCGGCGTCGGCGGCGTCGTCGACAGTCTCGGGCTCGGCGACCTCGGGAACGTCGTCGGTGTAGTCGGTGTAGTCGGCTCCGGCGTCGGAGTAGTCGGTCTCTGCCAGCATGTCCTCGGAGACGACGGGGATCGAGTCGGTGTCGACGGCATCGGGGTCCTCTGCCTCGAGCCCCTCGAACGCGTAGTCGCTTTCGGCGGGGACCTGACGTTGCCAGCTGACCCGGCCGGCGTTCGGTTCCGGTTCCTGCTGCAGCGGCGCGCCGAGCGCGAACGACTCGGGGTCGGAATCGTCGCGTCCCCATTGCTCGTCGGCGTCGTAGCCGGGGCTTTCGCCGTCGGGCGCAACGCCCAGGGCGTCCTCGTGCGCGGGCCGGCGCCGCCGCCCCGCGGACAGCCACACCAGCAGCACGAGCAGCGCCAGCACCGGAATGGCGACCATCAGCCACCACCAGTGCCAGGCGAACTTCTTGGCATGCGCGGGCAGGGCCGAATTGCTCGGCTGGTTCTGGCCCGACACCTGCAGGCCGGACAGCAGCGGCGCCAGGTTGGCCGGCTCGGTGCTGAACGTGTTCTTCGCCCGGTTCCACGAGACCTTGCCGCCGGTGAACTGCTGCGAGACCACGTCGCCGCTCACGGCCTGGTCGCCGACGGGCGCACCGAGCTTGCCGGCCGGAGCGCGCAGCTTGTCCCATGCGGCCCTCATCGCTCCGCGTACCACGAAGGCGCCGTGGTCGGACGTCCAGAAGATCACCGGTTTGTCGGCGGCCGAGAAGGTGGCGATCCGGCTGGCAGGCCCTATGCCGCCGTCGGTTTCGTTAGTGGTAGGCAATCCCAGGTCGCTGCCGGCCGGTCCGCCCAGCGACTCGTATTTGGCCAGGATGTCGCTCTCGAGGGCGTTCGCGCCGGTGGCCGGGGTGAAGAACACCTTGCCGCCGGCGAAGTTCTGGGCGATACCGTCGCCGCCGACGGGATACTGGCCGCCCTGCTTGGCACCCAGCGGCCCCGCCGGTCCGCCCGCCGCGCGCCACGCGGTGTTGATCGCCGCGGTGGGATCGACCGCCACCTGCAGGCCCTTCAGCTGGTCGGCCAGCCCCGGCGGTTCGGTGGTGAACTGCTTGGCCTGCCGGTTCCAGGAGACCTGGCCGCCGCTGAACTTCTGCGAGGACACCTCGCCGTTGTAGGTCTCGTCGCCGACCGGCACCCCGAGAACCCCGCCCGAGCTGCCCAGCTTGTCCCACGCGGTGTTCATCGCGCCGCGCACCACGAAAGCGCCGTGCTCGGGCGTCCAGAAAATCACCGGCTTGTCGCTGGCCGAGAAGGTGACCACCCGGCTGTCCGGACCGGAGAGACCCGGCACCTCGTTGATGGCCGGGAAGCCCAGATCGCTGCCCGCCGGACCGCCCAGCGACTCGTACTTGTCCAGGATGGGGCCGTAGGCGAATTTGGCCCCGGTGGCCGGGGTGAAGAACATCTTGCCGCCGTCGAAGTCCAGGGCGAAACCATCCCCGACGGGGTAGACGTCGCCTTTACGGGCGCCCAGTGGTGAGGTGTCGCCGCCGGCCTTGTCCCACGCGGCCATGATCGCCGCCTCGGCGTCGCCTATCGGACTCGCTACCGCGGTGGGGGCCAGCAATACCGCGGTCAGTGCCGTGGTCGTCAAACTGACCAGCGCGCTTCCGATCAGCCTGCGCATGTGACCTCTCTGCACCTTCACCAAGCCTCCCAGCCGGCGGATACGGCTCTGTCTGCGGCTCACTTGCTCGCGCGGGAAATGGACCCGAGCACGATCAGCCTTTCTTCGGGCTCGCACAACTTTGCTCCAGCCAACAAGATATGCGAAGTCAAATTACGAATTTTATAAAAACGGATACCACACCGATGTCGAAATGATGCCGGCCCATGGCCGAATCGCGACCCCGCCGCGGCACGCGTTCGCACCGCGTTGCGAACACCGCACAGAACGACGACGGACACACACCGGGCAACCACGCCGAAACGCACCCGCTACCCCATTGCAGGTTGGTCGCGTGCCGGACCCGGCGGCGGGCAAATGCCGAACCGCTATCCAGCAAACGAAGAGCTAAACGCCGAGGCTGCGCCCGATGATTTCCTTCATGATCTCGGTCGTGCCGCCGTAGATGGTTTGCACCCGGGCATCCAGATAGGCACGGGCAACGGGATATTCACGCATGTAGCCATAGCCGCCGTGCAACTGCAGGCACCGATCGATCAGGTGCACCTGCTTTTCGGTGCTGTACCACTTGGCCATCGCGGCCTGCTCGGCCGTCAGCTGGTGATCCAGGTGCAGTCGGACGAATTCGTCGACCATCATGCGCACCACGGTCGTCTCGGTCGCCAGCTCGGCGAGCACGAAGCGGCTGTTCTGGAAGCTGCCGATCGGCTTCCCAAATGCCTTGCGCTCCTTGGTGTACTGCAGCGTCTGCTCGAGCACCTGCTCCATGGCCGCGGCGGCCATGATGGCGATCGAGATGCGTTCCTGCGGCAGGTTCTGCATGAGGTAGATGAACCCCATGCCTTCCTCGCCCAGCAGGTTTTCGGCCGGCACGTGCACATCGGTGAACGACAGCTCGGCCGTGTCTTGGGCGTCGAGCCCGATCTTGTCCAGGTGGCGTCCGCGCTCGAAGCCCTCCATGCCGCGCTCGACGGCGAGCAGCGAGAAGCCCTGGGACCCCTTGTCCGGGTTGGTCTGTGCGACCACGAGCACCAGGTCGGAGTTGATTCCGTTGGTGATGAAGGTCTTTGAGCCGTTGAGCACGTAGTGGTCGCCCTGCTTGACCGCGCGGGTCTTGATGCCCTGCAGGTCGCTGCCGGTTCCGGGCTCGGTCATCGCGATCGCCGTAATCAGCTCTCCGGTGCAGAATTTCGGCAGCCAGCGTTGCTTCTGCTCCTCGGTGGCCAGGGCCAGCAGGTAGGGCGCCACGATGTCGTTGTGCAGGCCGAAGCCGATGCCGCTGTAGCGGCCGAAGGTGGTCTCCTCGGTGATGATCGTGTTGTACCGGAAGTCGCCGTTGCCGCCGCCGCCGTACTCCTCGGGCACCGCCATGCCGAGGAAGCCTTGCTTGCCGGCCTCGAGCCACACCCCGCGGTCGACGATCTTCGCCTTCTCCCACTCCTCGTGGTACGGCGCCACGTGGCGCTCGAGGAAGCCCCGGTAAGACTCACGGAACAGGTCGTGCTCTGACTCGAAAAGAGTGCGCTGGTATTTGACGGCGCTGCTCATGTAAGACCTCCGGCGCTCGGGATTTCTGCAGCCCAAGATATACCAACCGGACGGTTGGTCGGCGCACGCCGGGGTGTTGCGGCGTCGCCCCCAGGCGAATGGGCTGCCCCAAGCTGCGCGGATCCGTCCGTTACGGAATGCTCACGGCCCTCAGTGCGCCGAGAACTCGCGCAGCCGGCCCGCCAGGGCCATCGGCACCCGCGCCTTGATGCGGGTGCCCTCGGCGTTGTGCTCCTGGTGCTGGATGCGCCCGTCGGCGTGCAGGCGGGCCACCAGGTCGCCGCGGTGGTACGGGATCACCACGTCCACGGCGGTGTCGGCCGGGACGGCGAGCTTGGCGATCCGGCGGCGCAGGGCGTCGATCCCGTCGCCGGTGCGCGCGGAGACGAACACGGCACCCGGCAGCGCGTGACGGAGCTTGGCCAGCGCCAGGTCGCTCGCAGCGTCGACCTTGTTCACCACCAGCAGCTCCTGCGGCGCCTCGCCGCCGTAGTCGGCGAACACCTCGGAGACCACCTGACGGACCGCGTTGATCTGCGCCAGCGGGTTGACGTCGGAGCCGTCGACGACGTGCACCAACAGGTCGGCGTCGACGACCTCTTCCAGCGTGGAGCGGAAGGCCTCGACCAGCTGGGTAGGCAGGTGCCGGACGAACCCGACGGTGTCGGTGATCACGAAGGGCCGACCGTCCTCGAACTCGGCGCGCCGGGTGGTGGGCTCCAGGGTGGCGAACAACGCGTCCTGAACCAGCACCCCCGCCCCGGTCAGCGCGTTGAGCAGGCTCGACTTGCCGGCGTTGGTGTACCCGACGATGGCGATCGAGGGCAGGTCGCTGTGCACCCGCCGGCTGCGCTGGGTGTCGCGGACCTGCTTCATGTCCTTGATCTCGCGGCGCAGCTTGGCCATGCGTTCGCGGATGCGCCGCCGGTCGGTCTCGATCTTGGTCTCACCGGGACCGCGCAGGCCCACGCCTCCCCCGCTGCCGCCGGCACGGCCACCGGCCTGCCGCGACATCGACTCACCCCAGCCGCGCAGCCGCGGCAGCATGTATTCCATCTGGGCCAGCGCGACCTGCGCCTTGCCCTCCCGGCTGGTGGCGTGCTGGGCGAAGATGTCGAGGATCAACGCCGTGCGGTCGATGACCTTGACCTTCACCGCTTTTTCCAGCGCGGTCAGCTGCGCCGGGGACAGCTCGCCGTCGCAGATGACGGTGTCGGCGCCCGTCGCCACGACCACCTCGCGCAGTTCGGCGGCCTTCCCCGACCCGATATACGTCGACGGGTCGGGCTTGTCGCGGCGCTGGATCAGCCCTTCGAGCACCTCGGAGCCGGCGGTTTCGGCCAGGGCGGCGAGCTCGGCCATGCTGGCCTCGCTGTCCGCGGCGGTGCCATCGGTCCACACGCCCACCAGCACCACCCGCTCGAGCCGGAGCTGGCGGTATTCGACTTCGGAGACGTCGGTGAGTTCGGTCGACAGGCCGGCGACGCGGCGCAGCGCCGACCGATCTTCCAAGGCGAGTTCGCCCGTGCTGGGCTCCGCGATTCCCGGAGCATGGTCACGAATTTCAGGTTCTGTCATAGGCAATACACGATGATGCACGCGAAAACGACGTCGCGCACCTGATTTAACGCTGCTGCTGCTCGCGCCACCATTCCGCGCTGAGTTCGCCGTGGGCCACCAGGACGGACGGTCCGCGCAGAAAGCTGGTGGCGGCGGTGATGGTGACGACGACCGCGCCGCCGGGCACGCGAACGGTCAAGGTGCCTGTCGCCTCCCCCGCCCCGGCCAGCGCGGCGACCGCGGCCGCGACCGTTCCGGTGCCGCACGAGCGTGTTTCTCCCACACCCCGCTCGTGCACCCGCATGTGCACCGCCCCATCCGCCGGGGCGGTGAGGACCTCGACATTGACCCCGTCCGGGAATTGGGCGGGATCGAAGCTCACCGGAGCCGCCACGTCCAGCGCCGCCAGCGCCTCGGCCGTCAGCCGCGGGTCCACGCAGGCCAGGTGGGGATTGCCCACGTCGACCGCCAGGCCCGAGAACCGCCTGCCGCCCACGATCGCGTCGCCCGGGCCGAGGGTGTTGGCTTTGCCCATGTCGACGCTGATGTCCGCGCCGCAGCCATCGATGCGATGCACCGCGACCGGCCGTGGGCCGGCCAGCGACCCGACCACGAATTCGTCGCGGGTTTCCATGCCGCTGGCGCGCAGGTAGTGCGCGAAGACCCGTACGCCGTTGCCGCACATCTGGGCGACGGACCCGTCGGCGTTGCGGTAGTCCATGTACCAGTCATCGGGGCCCACTCCGTCGGGCACCCGGTCGAGCACGCCCGCCGACACCGCCGCACCGGCGGTGGTGACGCGCAGCACCCCGTCGGCGCCCAGCCCGCGGCGCCGGTCGCACAGCGCGGCCACTCGCGACGCGGTCAGGCTCAGGTCGGCCTGCGGGTCGGACAGCACCACGAAGTCGTTCTCGGTGCCGTGGCCTTTCGCGAAGATCATCGCGCCACTCCTCCGATCCCGGCTACGCCGGCATCATCGTCGTCGGCGTGATTCACCTGCTTCAGGATACGTGGCGCCACGCCCGCACGGCGGCGGCGACGATGTCGGCGCGCTCGGCCGGGGTGGCCGCGCCGACATCGAGCCACCGCACGCGGTGATCGCGGCGGAACCAGGACCGCTGGCGCCGGACGTAGCGACGGGTGCCGACGAAGGTCTGCTCCCGCGCGTCCCGCAATCGATCGGCGCTCGGGCCCGCCGGACCGCCCTCATCCAGCGCCGCCAGCACCTGGGCGTAGCCCAGCGCGCGCGCCGCGGTAACCCCGTCGCGCAAGCCCTTGCCCACCAGCGCGACCACCTCACCGACCAGGCCCTGGTCGAACATGGCATCGGTGCGACGGGCCAGCCGCTCATCGAGAAGCGTTGTGTCGCAGTCCAACCCGATGATGACGGTGTCCCACCTGGGGACGCCGATCTGCGGTGCGGAGGCGGCGAACGGCGCACCGGTCAGCTCGATCACCTCCAGCGCCCGCACCGTGCGCCGGGCGTCGGTGGGCAGGATGGACGTGGCGGCGGCGGGATCGCGACGGGCCAGCTCGGCGTGCAGCGCGCCGACCCCGATGTCGGCGAGCCGCCGCTCCCACCGCGCGCGCACCGCGGGATCGGTGGCGGGAAACGACCAGTCGTCGAGCAGCGACTGGATGTAGAGCATCGAGCCGCCCACGATGATCGGCAGCGCGCCGCGGGCCGCGATCGCTTCGACGTCGGCGGCGGCCGCGCCCTGATAGCGGGCGACCGTCGCGGTCTCGGTGATGTCGAGGACGTCGAGCTGGTGATGGGCGATGCCGCGGCGGGCGTCGACGGGCAGCTTGGCGGTGCCGATGTCCATGCCGCGGTAGAGCTGCATCGCGTCGGCGTTGACGATCTCGGCGCCCACACCGAGCCGTTGCACCCGCTCCACGACCTCGAGGGCCAGCTGCGACTTACCGGTGCCGGTGGGTCCGATTATCGCCAGGGGGCGCACGGCGGCCGTCACAACTGCCAGGCGCCGGCGAAGTAGCCCACGCCGTAGGGCGCTCCGCGGTACAGCTCCTTGGCCGATCGGGGTCCGGGCTCGGCCAGCCCGGCCAGCACCTGAAAGGCGACCCGCCCCAGGATCTGGCGCGGCAGGCGGCGCAGCGCGGCGATATCGCCGCTGGCCAGCGCGTCGTCCAAGGCATCTTGGGCGTCCGCATTGCCTGGGTCGTATCCACCGGGGGCCGCAGGTGTCAGCGTGTTCGCGCCGTCGGCCACGACCAGCACCCCGACCGGCTCGGGCAGCCGGTCGAGCTCGGCGCGCAGGTCTTTGCCGCGGCGCACTGCGATGTCGTCGTCGTGGTCGGCGCAGTAGACGCGGACCTGCGCGCCGGCGTGCGGCTGCGCCTGGCCGCGCACCCAGCCGGCCAGCAAGGCGCACACCGGAAACGCCACCGGCGGCGCGGTGTCCTCGCCGGGCTGCGGCGACAGCCGCACGCGCACGTCCACACCGAAACCCGCGAAGGTGCCCACCGCGTCGGAGTCCAGCACGTCGTCCTCGGGGCCCGTCCCGATCGCCACCCAGCGGTCGGGCAGCAGCGCGGCCGCGGCTAGCGTGGCCGCGGCCAGGTCGGCCACCTCGGCGGCCGCCGCCCCGGCGAGCTCGGGAACCAGGACCGGCGCCGACGGGACGATCGCAATCGCGCTCAGCACGCCACCAAAGTAACGTGACCGCACCCGCGGCCCGGCATCAGTTCGGTGTGTGCCGGCGTCAGCGGCGGAAGCTGTCCGCCACCACCAGGCGGTCACTGAAGGGGCCGACGCCGTCGTCCTCGGCAAACCCTGGGGCCGCTGCTTCCCGCAGGACACCATCGGCCTCCTGGTCGGCCCGGTCGATGGTGGCCGCTTCGCCGCGGGCCAGCGCGATCGTCGCGACGATGACCACCGCGACCGCGCCGGCCAGCACGAACGCCCGGACACCGCCGGCGTTCAGCGTCTCGCCCAGCACCAGCACCCCGAGCAGGCCGGCGACCACCGGCTTGGCCACCGTCATCGTCGGCAACGACGCGGTCAGCGCGCCGGCGCGGAAGGCCGATTGCTGGAAGATCATCCCGGCGAGGGCCACCAGCAGCCAGGGCACGAACTCCGGCGACGTGAGCACCCGCAGCAGGCCGTTCTCGGACATCTGGACGACACCCTTGGTGAGCACCGCGAACAGCGCCAGCGAGGACCCCGCCACCACCGCGAGCAGCACGGCGGAGAACGGGCTGCCGGCGCGCAGTCGCGCGGCCACCACGCAGGCGACCAGCAGCGGCACCATGACGACGGCGACGATGATCCAGGTCTGCAGCGGCGCGCGCTGCTCACCGGGCGCCGGGTCGCCGACGATGATGACCACGGCCAGCGCGGCGGCCAAAGTGAGCGCCCACATCCATTCCCGCGGCTTCACCCGGTGGTGCGCCAGCCGCGCGTAGATGGGCAGGGCAAACAGCAGCGCCGCCACCTGCAGGGCGGTGACCAACACGACCGAACCCCACGCCAGCGCTGCCGCCTGCAGGCTGTAGTTGGTGATCGCGGCCAGCCCGCCCAGCCACCACCGGGTGTCCCGGAGCGACATGCGGAACAGCTCCAGGTGACCGACCTGCTTGTCGGTGATCTCCTGCGCGGAGCGCTGCCGGATCACGTCGCCGACGGCCGATGCCAACGCCGCGCATAAGGCAAGCAATGCTGCGACATCAACTTTCGACATTCTCGACCCTTCCACCGCGTGACCGTCCGACCCAGCTTTCCCCGACACGCGAGCAAATACACGCACGATTTGCGTTCAGTTCAACTACAAATTCATGACGTTTCACACGCTGGTGACCGCGCCGCAGGCAACCATTCAACTAAGTACGTCATCAACCTATGTAACGCGTGGGATAACTCTGTGAAAACGACACAGGTGCCCGGTGAAACGGCGCCCGGGCCGCGGGCTGGCAAACGACGGCGGGCGCACCGAATGGCAAGGTGGCGGCGCGTGCCGGAGCAAGCTGCTTGAATACTGTTGAGCGGCTGTTGGGAGACCCGGCCCCGGGTTCTCAGCAGACGCAGCAGACGGTGCCGCTACGCGCGGCAGGCGCGCGGCCACGGACCGTGCGAAAGGGTTGTGAAAGGGTAGTGACGAGCGCATGACGGCTGACGAGCCTCGCGACGATTCAGCTCGGCCCGCGCCGCGCCCGGGACCGCGTCCCGGTCCCCGGCCGACGCCGCGCCCTACCACCGTTCACCCGCTGGCGATGCCGCCGCGCAGCGATCCGCACCGATTCGGGCGCGTGGAAGAGGACGGCACGGTGTGGCTGATCAGCTCCGCCGGGGAGCGCATCGTCGGCTCCTGGCAGGCCGGCGATCGGGAGGCGGCGTTCGCCCACTTCGGGCGGCGCTTCGACGACCTGGCCACCGAGGTCACCCTGATGGAGGAGCGCCTGGCGTCCGGGACGGCCGACGCGCGCAAGATCAAGGTTCATGCGTCCGAGCTGGCTGAGACGTTGCCGACGGCGGCCGTGCTGGGCGATATCGATTCGCTGGCGGCCCGGCTGACCACCGTGGCCGAGCACGCCGAGGCGGCCGTCGCCGCGGAGCGCTCCCGGCGTGAGGAGTATCGGGCCACCCAGACCGCCCGCAAGGAGGCGCTGGCCGCGGAGGCCGAGGAACTGGCCGCCGACTCGACGCAGTGGAAGGCCGCGGGCGACCGGCTCCGCGAGATCCTCGACGAGTGGAAGACCGTCAGCGGGGTGGACCGCAAAGTCGACGACGCGTTGTGGAAGCGCTATTCCGCTGCCCGCGAGGCCTTCAACAGGCGGCGCGGAGCGCACTTCGCCGAGCTGGACCGGGAGCGTTCGGGGATTCGTCAGGCCAAGGAACGCCTGTGCGAGCGGGCCGAAGCGCTGTCCGACTCGACGGACTGGACCGCGACCAGCGCCGAGTTCCGCAAGCTGCTGACCGAGTGGAAGGCGGCCGGCAGGGCGACCCGTGAGGTCGACGACGCCCTGTGGCGGCGTTTCAAGGCGGCCCAGGACGTGTTCTTCACCGCGCGCAACGCCGTGACGGCCGAAAAGGACGCCGAGTTCCGCGCCAATGCGACCGCCAAGGAGGCGCTGCTGACCGAGGCGGAGAGGCTTGACACCAGCAACCACGACGCGGCCCGCGCGGCGCTGCGCACCATCACCGAGAAGTGGGACGCGATCGGCAAAGTCCCGCGCGAGCGGTCCGCGGACCTGGAACGGCGACTGCGCTCGGTCGAGAAGAAGGTGCGCGAAGCCGGTGACGTGGGTTGGTCCGACCCCCAGGCGCAGGCCCGGGCCGAGCAGTTCGCGGCGCGCGCCGAGCAGTACGAACAGCAGGCCCAGAAGGCCGCGGCCGCGGGGCGGACCAAGGAAGCCGAAGAGGCCACCGCCAACGCCGAGCAGTGGCGGCAGTGGGCTCAGGCGGCGGTCGAGGCCCTGACCCGCAAGCCCTAGCCGCCGTCGGACCCCGTGGTGGGGCCGGGACCGTCCAGGCCGTCGAGCAGGCCGATTGACTGCTGCGCCGCCGCGACGCGGCGCCGCTGCTCCTCGGCGGCGAGTTGCACGATGGTGCGCGACCAGACCACGCGCGCCCAGTGGTAGGTGAGCACCAGCACGGTGAGCCAGGCGACGATCAGGCCCCAGCCCGGCCCGGGGTGTCCCGCGGCCACCGTCTGACGCGACCAGATCGCCAGCAGGCCCGCGGCGCCCGCAATCGCCGTGCCCGCCAACGCAACCCAGGCCAGCGCCCAGCGTCGCGTCACCAGCGCCAGCATCGAGAAGCCCACGCCGAACACCAGCGCCAGCCAGCCGAACACCCGTGACGGCAGCCCGACCGCGGCCGCACCGGCGCCGTGGCTACCGAACAGCACGTCCCAGCCGCGCACGTCACCGGTGTGCGGCAGGATGAACGATCCCAGCAGCACGAACACCAGGATCGACACGAAGAAGGCCCGCGGGCCGGGGTCGATTCCGCGCGCCACCCGGCGCTCGGCGGCCTCGATCTCGGTCCGCAGGGCACCGAGCTGTGTGTCGTCGTTGTTCATCTCGTTTGTCACAGCGCACATCCAAGGGGTTCGGGCGGGCCGGTGGGCGGCCCGACGGCGGGCATGCCGAGGCCGATGCCGCGCGGGCGCTGCCCGGCGGCATGCGCATCACCCGCCCGGGTACGGCGATGCGTGACGACGCCCGCGTCGGCGATGAGGTGGTGAGGCGCGGCCGCGGTGACCACCGTGGTGATGATGTCCCCGGGTCGGGTGCCGGCGGGCGTGTCGACTGCGAAGTGCACCAACCGGCCGTCGCGGGCGCGCCCGGTCATCCGCGCGGTGCGGCTGTCCTTGCGCCCTTCGCCCGTGGCGACCAGCAGTTCGACGGTCTGTCCGATCAGGGCCTGGTTACCCTGAAGCGAAATCGATTCCTGCAGTTCGACCAGCCGTTCATAGCGTTCCTGCACAACGGCTTTCGGGATCTGCCCGTCGAGTTCGGCGGCCGGGGTGCCGGGCCGCTTGGAGTACTGGAAGGTGAACGCGGCCGCGAAGCGGGCCCGGCGCACCACGTCGAGCGTCGCCGCGAAGTCCTCTTCGGTCTCGCCGGGGAATCCGACGATCAGGTCGGTGGTGATGGCGGCGTGCGGCATGGCGGCCCGGACGCGGTCGATGATGCCGAGGTAGCGCTCGGCGCGGTAGGACCGTCGCATCGCGCGCAGCACCGGGTCGGATCCGGACTGCAGCGGCATGTGCAGGGCCGGGCAGACGTTCGGCGTCTGCGCCATGGCCTCGATGACGTCGTCGGTGAACTCGGCAGGGTGCGGCGAGGTGAACCGCACCCGCTCCAGCCCGTCGATGTCGCCGCAGGCGCGCAGCAGGCGGGCGAAGGCGCCGCGGTCGCGGGGTAGGCCCGGGTCGGCGAAGGACACCCCGTAGGCGTTGACGTTCTGGCCCAGCAGCGTCACCTCGAGCACGCCGTCGTCGACCAGCGAGGCGACCTCGGCCAGGATGTCGTCGGGACTGCGGTCGACCTCTTTGCCCCGCAGCGCGGGGACGATGCAGAACGTGCAGCTGTTGTTGCACCCAACCGACACGGAAACCCAAGCGGCATAAGCGGATTCGCGCGCGCTGGGCAGCGACGACGGGAACTCCTGCAGCGCCTCGGCGATTTCCACCTGGGCGACCCTGTTATGCCGGGCCCGTTCCAGCAGCGTGGGCAGCGACCCGATGTTGTGGGTGCCGAAGACGACGTCGACCCAGGGCGCCTTGCTCAGCAACGCCTCCCGGTCTTTCTGGGCCAGGCAGCCGCCGACGGCGATCTGCATCGCGGGGTTGCCGCGCTTGCGCGGCGCGAGGTGGCTGAGGTTGCCGTACAGCTTGTTGTCGGCGTTCTCCCGGACGGCGCAGGTGTTGAACACCACCACGTCGGCGTCGCCGAAATCCGAACTCTCGGCGGCCCGCCGGTATCCGGCCGCCTCCAGCAGGCCCGCCAACCGCTCCGAATCGTGGACGTTCATCTGGCAGCCATAGGTGCGGACCTGGTAGGTGCGCGCGGACGCGGCGTCGTCCGCCACGTCCTCGCGCGCCACCGATGAAGTCACGGGGCCATGGTACGGCGACCGGTCGGCGCACGAGAAACCGCACGTCATGGGCCTAGACCCGGCGGCGCTCCCGCTCGCAGGCCAGCTCGCCGAATACCACCTCGCACGCCAAGTTCTGGTCGTAGCCGCGTCGCGCCAACATCCCGACCAGCCGACGGGCCACCCGCGCGTTGTCGCCGTCGAGGCGCTCACGTCTGAGCCTGGACCGCACCAACTGCTCCGCCTTGTGCCGTTCGGCGCCGGCGCTGATCCCGGCCAGCGTCGAGGTGACCACGTCGTCGTCGATGCCCATGGTGTGCAGCTCGGCGGACAGGGCACGCTTGCTTTTCCCGGCGTTCGCCCGTCGGGACTGCACCCACTGCGCGGCGAAGTCGGCGTCGTCGATCAGACCGACGGAGGCCAACCGGTCGAGCACCCGCTCACTGACGTCGTCGGGATACCCGCGCTTGGCCAGCCGGCCGTGGAGTTCGGCACGAGTGCGCGCTCTCGCGGTGAGCAGGCGCAGGCACAGCGCCCGCGCCTGCTCTTCGCGGGAGGGCTCAGAAGTCGACGGGGGCGGGCAGGACGCCGTCATCGGACAAGTCATCGGTCACGACCGCGCCAATACCGAGCTTTTCCTTGATCTTCTTCTCGATCTCGTTGGCGACTTCGTCGTTTTCCATCAAGAAGGTGCGGGCGTTCTCCTTGCCCTGGCCGAGCTGCTCGCCCTCATAGGTGAACCAGGAACCGGACTTGCGGATGAAGCCCTGCTCCACACCCATGTCGATCAGCGAGCCTTCCCGGCTGATGCCCTGGCCGTAGAGGATGTCGAACTCGGCCTGCTTGAAGGGCGGCGCCACCTTGTTCTTGACGATCTTGACCCGGGTGCGGTTACCGACCGCGTTGGTGCCGTCCTTGAGCGTCTCGATCCGGCGCACGTCCATGCGCACCGACGCGTAGAACTTCAAAGCCTTTCCACCGGTGGTGGTTTCGGGGCTGCCGAACATCACCCCGATCTTCTCGCGCAGCTGGTTGATGAAAATCGCGGTGGTGCCCGAATTGTTCAGCGCGCCAGTCATTTTCCGCAAGGCCTGGCTCATCAGCCGGGCCTGCAGCCCGACGTGGCTGTCGCCCATCTCACCTTCGAGCTCGGCGCGCGGCACCAGCGCGGCCACCGAGTCGATGACCAGAATGTCCAGGGCGCCGGAGCGGATCAGCATGTCGGCGATCTCGAGGGCCTGCTCCCCCGTGTCGGGCTGGCTGACCAGCAGGGAATCGGTGTCCACGCCGAGCTTCTTGGCGTACTCCGGGTCCAGGGCGTGCTCGGCGTCGATGAAGGCGGCGACGCCGCCGGCGGCCTGGGCATTGGCCACCGCGTGCAGGGCGACGGTGGTCTTACCCGAGGATTCCGGGCCGTAGATCTCCACAACCCGGCCGCGGGGCAGCCCGCCGATGCCCAAGGCCACGTCCAGTGCGATGGATCCGGTGGGGATGATCGAGATCGGCTGGCGCGTCTCGTCGCCGAGACGCATCACTGAGCCTTTGCCGTAACTCTTTTCGATCTGGGCCATCGCCAGTTCGAGAGCCTTCTCGCGGTCGGGGGCTTGCGCCATGGTGTCTCTCCTATAGTCGGTGTTCGTCTGACCGGTATCGGTCGGTTGTCGGTGACACTAGAGAGGGCCACCGACAAGTTGACTGCCGAACGTTGACCACAGTAGCCGAACAGGTGTTCGATCCGGTTTCGACACGCCGCGCGGGCACCATTGCGAAAGGCCGGCCCAGAAAACGCATGGACATTTCCGCGGAGTTGTCCGAAATCGCGTCCTACGGGGGTTTCTTCGCGCTGACCGTCGGCAGCGACACCGCCGGATGGCACCCCGTCACCCGCGACTACGCCAGCGGCTGCGCCGACCTGATCGATGCCACCGTCCGGCGTTACCGCACCGACGACCTGCGGATCGGCGCCTCTCTGGTCCACCTCGGCCACGCCGCCCGGCTGTGGTCACCGGTGCTGGCGTGCGCAATCGGTCACGGCGTCCTGCCCGACCTCGACGACCTGCAACGCGCCGACGACGGCGCGCAGCTGCGGCTGCCCGACCCCGTCGGGGAACCCGTCACCTCCCCCGCGCCCGAGGCGCTGTATCGCATCGTGGTGACCGAACACCTGCGGCCGCTCGGCGCCGGCCTGCCGGTCAGGCTGGCGCCCGCCCTGCTCGCGGGCAACATCGCCTCCGCGCTGGTCGGGTCCGCGCGGGCCCTGCTTTCGGCGCGGCCCGAGCTGCGGCCGGCGATCGGGCACATGACCCGGTCGCTGTTGGACACCGGCGTGATGGCCGGATCCGGCGTCCTCCGCGGCCCGCAGCTGGCCTTCCGGCGTCGCAGCTGCTGCCTGTTCTACCGCCTGCCCGGGGGCTCGCTATGCGGTGACTGCGGGTTGCGCCGGACGCGGCCGTAAAGCCGGCATGCGGGTGGGCGACGGCGCGATCACCACTGGTCCCGGGGTACGTCGAAGTCCACGCACAACGCCCGCCAGACGTCGCGCGGCTCGATTCCCGCCTCGATCGCCTGGTCGGCCGTGCGTCCGCCGAAGCCGGTCAGCACGTGATCCGCCAGGACCGACGAACCGTAGGTGGTCCCGAAGCGCAGGACGACCCGCTCGTGAAACTCCGTTAGCCGCACGCCAGTCAACATACCCAGCCCGCAACCGTCGGACACCTGGCCGCTACCTCCAGCTGGCCGGCAGGTCGATGATGTGGTTGGGGCAGTCCTCCTGCACCGCAATGGACATCACGTCGCGCGCGCGTTGGGCCGACATGGTGGCGCGCAACTGCATGAAGGCGTATTCGGCAGGGGCGAATCCCTGTTCGGCGGCGGCCGGATCGTCCATCAACTGGCAGGCCCGCTGTTCCTCGGGACTGTCGGCGTGCGCGACGGCGGCGCCGGCCAGCGCGCCCGCCAGCACCGCGCCGGCGGCGATTGTAGTGATGATTCGCATCGGATGCCTCCCGCCGAAGCATAAGTCGGCCGGGGCGGCGGGGCGGATCATCGCGCCGCCGCGAGGGCGTCGCGGCACACCCGGACCGGATCGGCGACGTCGGCGATGCCCGCCGCCGCCGTCTGCGCCGCCGCCCGGCAGCGCGGCGACGACAGCACCTCGTTGACCGCGGCCACCAGCGCGTCAGCGCTCAGCGGCCGGATCAGCCGGGCGCTGCCCTGGCGCAGCACCCGGTTGGCGATCTCCCATTGGTCGCCGCCGCCGGGCACCACCACCAGCGGTAGACCGGCCAGCAGCGTCTTGGCCACCATGCCGTGGCCGCCGCCGCAGACCACCAGGTCGGCGTGCGCCAGCAGCTCGTCCTGGCGGCCCAGCCCGACCGTCGCCCACGGGGGCACCGTCAGCTCCGGTCCGTCCAGCCGCGACACCAGCAGGCGCGAGCCCGCCGGGACGGTCTTGCCCGGCGTCAGGCATCCCAGCGCGACCTCGGCGAGGCCCTCGGTCCCGATCACCGCGGTCGACGGCGCAACGACCACCACCGGCCCGCAACCGGCCGGGACCTGCAGGATCCGATCGGTCGGCTCGAAGTGCAACGGGCCGACGACGACGGCCTCGGCGGGCCAGTCGGGGCGCGGCACTTCCAGCGCGGGCAGCGTCGCGATCAGCCGCCGCAGCGGCCCGGGGTCACGCGCCGGCAGCCCGATCTCGACGCGCGAGACCGCGCGCTGCCGCAGGCCCGCGCG
Source organism: Mycobacterium sp. 94-17 (assembly GCF_035617725.1). NCBI lineage: Bacteria > Bacillati > Actinomycetota > Actinomycetes > Mycobacteriales > Mycobacteriaceae > Mycobacterium > Mycobacterium sp. 94-17. The sequence continues at coordinate 1,626 of NZ_JAPIYN010000015.1, read as the reverse complement.
CACGGAGCGCCCCGTCAGCGCGCGCATGACCGCATCGCGCAGCCGGCCCCGGATGCCGATGCCCGGTGCCAGCCCGCTGCCTATCGGCGGCAGTCCCTTCGACGGCAGGTACAGCGGATGCGGGTTGAGTTCGATCCACGGGATGCCCAGCAGTTCGGCGGCCATCCCGCCGCCGGCGGTGATGACGTCGCTGACCACCAGGTCGGGCGCCAGCTCGCGCAGCGCGGGCACGTTGAGCACGGCCATCCGCGCGGCGCGCCGGTGGATCCTGGCCCCGGCGTCGACGTCGTCGTCGGTGGCTTTGAGCCCGTCGAGCTCGACGGCGTCGATGCCGGCGCCGCGGGCGGTGTCGAGCCATTCGGCGCCGGTGAACAGCGTGGGCTCGTCACCGGCTTCGGAAAAGCGTTGGCACAGCGCGATAGCCGGGAACGAATGCCCGGGGTCCGGCCCGGCGACCACGGCGACACGCATCCGAACTACCCTGCCACAGCCGCACTCGAATACGCTGGCAACCATGACTGAGCTGACTCAGACGACAACCGGTGACAATGTCCGCACCGTTGAGGGATTTTTGAACGCCCTGCAGGACGCGGATTACGAGGCCGCCGACGCCGCGCTGGCCGACGATCTGGTCTACGAGAACGTCGGCCTGCCCACCATCCACGGCCGGGCCAGGGCGATGAAGCTGTTCCGCCAGATGGACGGCCGCGCCGCCTTCGAGGTGAAAATCCATCGCATCGCGGCCGACGGCGGCGCGGTGCTCACCGAACGCAGTGACGCGCTGATCTTCGGCCCGCTGCGGCTGCAATTCTGGGTTTGCGGCGTGTTCGAGGTGAATGACGGGCGAATCACGTTGTGGCGGGATTACTTCGACTTCTACGACATGCTCAAGGCCACCGCGCGCGGTGTGGCGGCGCTGGTGCTGCCGTCGCTCAAAGCGACATTCTGACCCTCTAGTGTCCTGAGTCATTAATTGCAATGTAGTTGTTAAACTGGGTTGTGCCGACGCCTCATGCCGCCGAGATTGTGTTGACCGCTGACGAGCGGGCCGAGTTGGAGGGGTGGGCGCGGCGCCGCACGAGTGCGGCTGGATTGGCGATGCGGGCGCGAATTGTGTTGGCAGCCGCTGATGGTGGCTCGAACACCGAGCTTGCCGACCGGTTGGAAATGTCGATCACCACGGTGCGACGTTGGCGTAATCGGTTCGCTGAGCGACGCCTGGACGGGTTGGTCGATGAACCCCGTCCGGGTCGACCACGAGTCGTCGGCGATGACCGGATCGAGGCGTTGATCGCCGCAACTTTGGAGACCACCCCGCCGGATGCCACGCACTGGTCGACGCGCTCGATGGCGTCTCATTTGGGGTTGAGCCAGTCCATGGTGTCGCGGGTGTGGCGTGCGTTCGGACTGGCTCCGCATAAACAGGATTCCTGGAAGCTGTCCAAAGATCCGTTGTTCGTGGCCAAGGTCCGTGACGTCGTGGGCCTCTATCTCAATCCACCCGAACGGGCCTTGGTGCTGTGCGTAGACGAGAAAACCCAGATCCAGGCGCTCAACCGCACCCAGCCGATCTTTCCGATGCTGCCCGGCACCCCGGCACGCGCTAGCCATGACTACGTCCGCCAC
>NZ_JAPIYN010000014.1:0-147477 GCF_035617725.1 Mycobacterium sp. 94-17 | reverse complement strand
ACTTGCACGTCCGGACACTGGGCCGACGCGGTGGGGATCACGGACGTGGACAGGGCCGACACGGCCACACCCGACGCCGCGAGTACTGCTGAACCAACCGAAAAAACCATGTGACGTGCGATCATGCCGTCAAAAGTGCCCATGCGAGTCCCTCCCAAACTGTCAAGTTGTTACCAATCAGTGATCTTTTCCTGTATCCCCAGGGCGCGCGAATAGCGGCGGGTAACGGCCACGTCGCCGCTGCCCCAGCCGCGCAGCAAATCTTCAAAGTCGTCGTTTGGTGTTGTCCATTCAGGGTAGCCGGGAAGCGGCATGGGCCAGATCTGGCGTTCGCTGTTCACAAGGCGGCGACATGGCAACGCGGGTAACGGGTTTCGACGAGGTGAACTCCGATCTTATTTCCCGTCAATGTCACTGGCGCATGCGGGGTAGGAGCCGAGGGCGCCGACCGCGAGTGAGGGTCGCGGAACCCTTGACGGCGCGGCCTTTTCCGTGGTTGGTGGCCGCACGGGCGGTTCTGATAGACCCGTCGATGAGTTACCGCGCGGGTGTCAGGAGGGTCACATACTCGCAAAGCTCGGATGCGTTCGGCGTGGCGCCCTATTAGAGTTACGTATCTTAGTGAAAACTTATCATTCGTTAGGTACGGAAACAGGTAGCACGGAGCAAGGCTGTGGAGACGGACCGTTTCGACGCGATCATCGTAGGTGCAGGTTTCGGTGGCATCGGCGCCGCCGTTCAGCTCAAGCGCCTCGGATTCGACAACTTCATCATTCTCGACCGCGAGGACGACCTGGGTGGCACCTGGCATGTCAACCACTACCCGGGCGTCGCGGTCGACATCCCCTCGACCACGTACTCGTACTGGTTCGAGCCCAATCCTGACTGGTCACGGCTGTTCGCGCCGGGCGCCGAGGTCAAGCAGTATGCCCACGACGTGGCCACCAAGTACGACGTGCGCCGCCACATGCGGTTCAACACGACCGTCGAGGGCGCCGAGTGGGATGAGGATGCCGCGATGTGGCGGGTGGCGCTGGCCGGCGCTGAAAGCCTGACCTGCCGCTTCCTGATCACCGCGACCGGATTCTTATCCCAGCCCCGCATGCCCGACATCCCGGGCATCGCGAGCTTCCAAGGCAAGGTGGTCCACACCACCGCGTGGGACCACGACTACAGCTGCCAGGGTCGCCGCATCGCGGTCATCGGCACCGGGGCGTCCGCGGTGCAGGTCATCCCTGAGCTCGCCAAAGAGGCCGCCGACCTGACCGTGTACCAGCGCACCGCGGCGCACATTCTGCCCAAGCCCGATTTTCCGTTCTCTCCAAGCGTGCAACGCCTGTTTGCCCGGCTGCCCGCAGCGCAACGTGCGCTGCGCTGGGTTACCGACATCGTTATGGAAGTCATCTTGGTCGTCGGTGCGCTGCGCTTTCGGGAAACCCGGGGGCGGGGGAACATCGGCTTCGCCGACCTGGCCAAGATCAACCGGTTCAGGACGCTCCGGGACAAGGAGCTGCGCGCCAAGTTGACACCGGACTACGACTGCGGCTGCAAGCGGCCCACCATGTCCAACGACTTTTATCGCGCTTTCACCGAGCGGCATGTGCACTTGGAGACGAACACGATCGAGCGCATCGAGGCTGACGGCATCGTCACCGCCGACGGGCGTAAAACCGTGATCGACACCTTGGTGCTGGCGACGGGTTTTGACCTGTGGGAGGCCAACTTCCCGGCCATCGAGGTAATTGGCCGCAAAGGGCGCAACCTAGGGAAGTGGTGGCGGGAGACCAGATTTCAGGCCTACCAGGGCGTGTCGGTGCCCTACTTCCCCAACTACTTGGGCCTGGCAAGTCCCTTTGCCTTCGCCGGGTTCTCGTTCTTCCACACCATCGAATACCAGATGCGGCACATCGATCGGCTTCTGGGTGAGGTCAAGCGCCGCGGCGCGACGACCTTCGAGGTGACCGAGGAGGCGAACAGCCGTTTCCTCGAGCGGATGCACGAACGGTTGGAAAGCTCGGTGTTCAACAACGGCGACTGTGCGACCTCGCGGTCCTACTATTTCAATCCCAGCGGTGAGGCGACCTTGCTGCGGCCGACGTCGACGCTCAATGCGGTGCGCGAAAACCGGAACTTCCCGCTCAGCGACTACGTCATCGCCTAGGCGCACTCAACGGCGCGCGGAACCTGTCAGCGGCTGTCCGTTGGCGGACTGCAGTAGGCAGATGACGGTGCTCGGTGTGGGGTTGGCGCCGGTGCGGTCCTGGTTCGAGTCGATCAGGTAGGTGATCGAATACCGGCTGCCCGCAACGGATTGGCCGGTGTACGGGGCGAAGCCGGCCGCGCAGTCGCGATTGGCGACCGCGGCGACGGCTGCGTCCACGCCCATCGGCGCGCGCAGATACACCTCGGCCAAATGGGCTGTCGCGCAATCGACTACGTTCACGTTGACGCGGCTGCCGTCGGCCGGCGGCAGATCGGTCACGCATTCTCCGGCCCGCAGATCGATCCACTTCTCGGTGTGCGACCCCGGCTGTGTTGGTGCGGCGGTGGCGATCGCGCAGGAACCCGACAGCGCCATGACGGTCATGCCGCACACTGCCCGCAGGCGTGAAAACCTCATCTCCGCCTCCATCCCTCAGCGGTGAATTCTAGGGGCGTTGGTCGGCGCCGGGTCTGGTTTTTCGCCGGACGTCGACAAAATCCGCGCACACAGCGTGCGGCCTGCGTAAGCCCGGGAGTGATAGCGCATGCGCTATCGGATTCGAGATGGCGATATACCTTCGGACAGAGCGCAATTCGCGGCTAGCGCGGCGGGGTCCAGGCCACCGGCAGTGTCTTGATGCCGTGAATGAACTGCGAGAGCAGCCGAGCGGGCTCGTCTGTCGCGACGATGTCGGGTATCTCGCGGCGCAATTCGTCGAAGACGACCCTGATCTCACGACGAGCCAGGTTGGCGCCCAGGCAGAAGTGGGCGCCGCCACCGCCGAAGCCGAAGTGCGGATTGGGGGTGCGCGCCACGTCGAAAGCCCAGGGCTCGTCGAACGTCGACTCGTCGCGGTTCGCCGAGTTGTACCACAGCGTGACCTTGTCGCCGGCCTTCATCTTGGTGCCGCTGAGCTTGAAGTCCCGGGTCAGCGTGCGCCGCATGTAGACCACCGGCGAGGCCCACCGCACGACCTCCTCGACGGCAGTGGGGGTCAGGAGGTCGAAGTTCGACCACCACTTCTCCCGCTCGGCCGGGTAGCGGGACAGCGCCAGCACGCCGTGGCTGATCGCGTTGCGCGTCGTCTCGTTGCCGGCCACCACCAGCAGGATGAAGAACGACGCGATCTCCGTCGACGACAGCCGTTCCCCGTCCATCTCGGCCTCCACCAGGCTGGTCGTCAGGTCGTCGTGGTGATTTGCCCGCCGGTCCTCGGCCAGCGCGGAAGCGTAGGCGCCGATGTCCATCGACACCTTGAGGAACTCGTCGAAGTCCGTGGCCAGATCCGGGTCGCCGAACCCCAAAATCACGTTGGTCCAATGAAATATGCGCTGATGATCCTCCTCGGGGATGCCCATCATGTCGCAGATGACCTGCAGCGGCAGCGGGCCGGCGAGCTCACTGACCAGCTCGGCCTCGCCGTCGGGATGATCGGCGATCAGCCCCGCGACCAGCCGGCGGGCCCGCTCGCGGACCGAGGCCTCGATGCGCGCCACCACCTTCGGGGTGAACGCGCGGCTGACGATCGAGCGCAGCCGCTGGTGCCGCGGGTCGTCCAGCACGATCATCGAGCCGAAGTACTCGCTGATCTCCGGGGTGTTGTCGTTGATCGTGATGTTGGGGCTGGAGCTGAAGATGTCGGGGTGGCGGCTCGCGAAATACACGTCGTCGTGTTTGGTCAGTGCCCAATGCCCGGCGCCGGGCTCGAACCCCTCGTACTCGATCGGGGACCAGAACGAGATCGGAGCCTCGCGGCGCAAGGTGGCGAAAGCGCCGTCGCGGACGTCGTCGTCGCACTCCCAGAAGTCCAGCGAATCGAGATGGATGTCGGCGAGCGAAATGTCGGGCGGTGGAGCCCCGTTCGCCCGCGGCGCCAGGCCTTTTGCGGGACCCGTCGTGAGGCTCACCGAGACCTCCTTCGTCGTGGCACTTCGTCGTGAAAGGGCGGCGCGGGGTCAGTGCGTGCAGACGGTTCTGGCGGGCGCGCCCGTGGATGCCGTCGCGGCGCTCACCACGTTGCCGTCGACCAGGATCTTGCACGAAATGGGCGCGGGCCCTTGCGCGCTGACGGTGAACACCTCGCCGCCATAGCCGGTGAACTCCGTCGACCACGGCAGCGGCGCGTTCACCTGATGCAGCTGTCCGTTGTCGGTCTGGTAGTAAATGTTTTCGGCGACCGCGGGCCCGTTGATCTCGTAGCGGACCTTGGGCATCTGGGGAAGGGCGTGGGCCACGCCGCATGCGTTCGCGAACCCGAAACCGACGGCCAGCAGCATCGACGACCCGGCGAGGTGCATTCTCATGGATTGCATCGTGTCACCTAGCGGGACGGGGTGCCAGAGGTCACAGCGCGCCGCTTACTGTGAAGCGACGGGGGCCGGCGAAACGGAAGGTCGAAGGATGTCGATGAACGGCTCAAAGCGCGTGGTGGTGTACGGAACCGGGTTCGTCGGCAAGATGGTGATCCCGGAGATCGTCAAGCATCCGTTGTTCGAGTTGGTCGGCGTCGGCGTCAGCAACCCCGACAAGGTCGGCCGCGATGTCGGCCAGATCTGCGGGCTGCCCGAGCCGGTCGGGATCACCGCCACCGACGACATCGACGCCCTGATCGCGCTGAAGCCCGACGCGCTGGTGCACTACGGCCCGACGGCGATGCACGCCAAGCAGAACATCTCGCTGATCACCAGGTTCCTGCGCGCCGGGATCGACGTGTGTTCGACCGCGATGACACCGTGGGTCTGGCCGACCATGAGCCTCAACCCGCCGAATTGGATCCAGCCGATCACCGAGGCCTGCGAGTTGGGGGAGTCGTCCTGCTTCACCACCGGCATCGACCCCGGATTCGCCAACGACCTGTTCCCGATGACGTTGATGGGGCTGTGCTCCGAGGTGCGCCGGGTTCGGGCGTCGGAGCTGCTGGACTACACCAACTACGAGGGTGACTACGAACTCGAGATGGGCATCGGCCGCGAGCCGGAGTTCGCGCCGATGCTGCAAGACCGTGACATGCTGATCTTCGCGTGGGGCGCCACGATCCCGATGATCGCGCACGCCGCCGGCATCATGCTCGACGAGATCACCACCACCTGGGACAAGTGGGTGACCCCGACGGAGCGCAACTCAGCCCGGGGCGTGATCAAGCCGGGGCACGTGGCCGCGGTCCGGTTCACCATCAACGGCGTGTATCAGGGGGAGACCCGCATCCAGCTCGAACACGTCAACCGCATCGGTCTCGACGCCGCCCCGGACTGGCCGACGGGCCACGACAACGACGTCTACCGAGTGGACATCGAGGGCACCCCGAGCATCTTCCAGGAGACCGCGTTCCGGTTCACCGACGGCTCCGGCCGGGACGCGGCCGCAGCCGGATGCCTGGCGACCGGCCTGCGGGCGTTGAATGCCGTGCCGGCGGTCAACGACCTGCGGCCCGGTTGGGTGACTCCGCTCGACCTGCCGCTGATCGCCGGGGCAGGGTGCATTCGCTGACCGGCGCACAGCGGGCGCATAGCCGCCGTTGACACGCAATACAGGTTGCGGCGGCACAATGGCGGCCAGAGCCGGATGCGAGTTGGCGCTGCGAATGCGGGGGACGGGATATGGCCAATGGAGTGGGGACCGCGCTGGGGTTGTCGATCGGTGCCACCAACCTCGCGGCCGTCACCGCCGACAACGCCGTCACCCGCAAGCCCGTCCTGACGCGCTACCCGGATCGTCCCGCCGAGATCGGCGTGCCCGCGGAGAACCCGAGGCTGCGTGGGCCCGGAGTGGTGGTCACGGGCTTCGTCAACCGGATCGGGGACCCGCGCGGCGTGGTGGCGGTCGACGGCTCGGTGCACCGCAGTGAGGTGCTGCTCGCCGACGCGTTGCGGGCGCTCGCCTACACCGCCACCGGCGGCCGTGCGGTGCCTGACGACGTCGCGGTGACCTACCCGGCCCACTGGGAGTCACCCGCGGTGGACGCCCTCGGCGCCGCCCTCGGCGAGATCCCCGAATGGTCGCAACGCCGGCGCCCCATCCTGCTGATCCCCGACGCCGCGGCGACGCTGCTCGCCGTGCGCACCGACCCCGGCATACCGCAGCGCGGAAGCGTGGCGGTCTGCGATTTCGGTGGCAGCGGCACCAGCATCACGTTGATGGGGGCCGGCGGCGACTACCGGGCACTGGCCCCGACCGTCCGGCACCGCGACTTCTCCGGCGACCTGGTCGATCAGGCGCTGCTGGGTGTCGCCGTCGCCAACATGCCGACCACCGGTGCGTTCCCGTCCGGCACTGCGGCGATCGGCTCGCTGAGCCGGCTGCGCAGCGCATGCCGGATCGCCAAGGAACAGCTGTCCTCGAGCACTCTGGCCACACTGACCGACGGGCTGACCGGGACGCGCGGCCAAGTCCGGCTCACCCGACACGAACTTGACGACGCGATCCGCCCTGCGCTGGACGGCGTGCTCGCAGCTCTGGAAGAAGCGCTGGCGCGCAACGGAATCCGGGATCTCATCGCGGTGGTCGCGACGGGCGGCATGGCGCACCTGCCGACCGTCACCACCGCGCTGGCACGGCACTTTCGGGTTACGGTGGCCACGACGCCGCGCCCGCAACTCGCGGCCGCGGTCGGCGCCGCGTTGCGGGTGGCGCACGGCCATCCCGGCGAGACGCTGTCGGCGCCCGCCGCACCGGCTTTGGTGCCGGGCCGGCCGGACCCGGAAGCCACCGTCGGGACGGTCGAGACCCGAAAACGGAAGAGGCTGCTTTCGCGCCGGAAGCCGCCGCGGATGGCGGCGGTCGCCGTCGCGGTCGCTGCCGTGCTCTGGCTGGGGGTCGGCCTGGGACTCGGCTTGACCGGAGTGAACTCGCCGAACACGCCGGCTCCCGGTGCGCCGGCTGTCGCGCCACCGCCGCCCGTCAGCGCCTCGGCCGGGCCGGCGGCGCCGGACGTTCCGGTGCCGTCGACCTCTGATCCCACGCCACCCGCCGAAACCGAGACACCGACGACGACCACACCCCGGGCGACCCCGCAGGCTCTGCCGCCCATCCCGGGTATCAACGAGCCGATTCCCGGGCTCGGCCGGGTCAACCAGATCATTCAAGAGATCGAGGGCAACCTGGGCATCGGCGCGACGGGCTCGCTACTCGGCCGCTGAGCCATCGATCGGGAATTCCGGTGTGGCTCAGCCTTTTTCGCCCTTATTCTCTTCCTTCGCGGCCTCTCTGAGCTGATCGTTGAGGGCCTTGTCTTTCTCGATCTGGTCCTGCAGCGCCTGCTCGTCGCGCGTGTCGTCATCCACGTCCTGGCCCTTGTCCTGGCTCTTGTCCTGGGCCTTCTCGCGGCCCTCCGCGTCCGCGCCCGATTCGCCACCCTCGGGCTCCTCGTGCTTGGGATTGCCGTCCTCGTCCAGCCAGTCGTTGACCGCGGTGCCGGACACGCTTCCGCCAGTACCGGGCAGCACGATCGTGGGCTTGTCCTTGTAGGCCTCCATCATCTTGGCGGCCACTTTTTTGTCGTCCTCGTCCGGCTCGGGCTTCTCGGTCAGGTGTTGCTCGCCGTCTTGCTCATCTCGATCTTCTTGCTGAGTTCGCCCCTCTTGCTGGGCTCGATCTTCTTGCTCATCTCGATCTTGCTCAGCTCGATCTTCTTGATCAGCCTGTTTGTCATCCTGCACACTCATGCATCTACCCCTTTGCCGTCGCAGGTGACGAAGGGTTACCCGCTGCGAGGTTGTGCCGAAACTCTCATCAGTTCGATGCGTCACGCTTGACCAGCACCACCAACGCCTGGGGAATCCGCATCGGCTCGGGCGCTCTCGACAGCTGCTCGGCGAGCCCGCCTTCCAGCCGCTCGACGAATTCCGCCGCCCGCTCGTCGCGGATCCCGCCGTCGAGTGCGGCCAGCAGTGCGGGGAACATCGCGGACCGGGCGAAGGCCGCCCACTGCGCGCCGAAGGTCTCGGCGTCGTTGTCCACCTGGTAGCGGGCCCAGAACCGGTCCTCGGCGTTGAACGTCTCGAGGTGCTCGATCATCAGGCCCTCGAATCGGCCCTTCGGTGCGAACGGGGCGCGGAAATCCTTCTCGGCGCGAGCGGCAGTGGGAATCACCATGCGCCGCAACTCATCTGAGTGCAGCAGGCCGTCGCGCAGCTGATCGCCCAACGCCTCGACAAGGGCATCGAGCAGCGGGGCGAAGCCCGCCGTGTCGTCGTCGTCGGCGGCCAGCGTCAACACCACCAGCCGGCCCTCGGGAGCCAACTCACGGCCGCGGAAGGCGACGAAGTTGTGCCAGTCCAGTGCGGCCTGATCGGCATACGCCGACTGCACGGCGTCGTCCGCGCTGCGCGACACATGCACGTGATCGGGCACCTCGCACGGAGTTCGGCTCAGCCACTGGCTCGCCCACGACGACCAGCCCAGGTTGACCGTCTGGGACGGCACGATCTGGCCATAGAACGAACGGCCGACCGCAGAGGTGAACGTCGCGGTGTCGGCGTGCAGGTAGCTTTCCGGGTCGTGCCCCACCGTCTCGAACAGAGCCGTGAAGTCGTTGTGCGGTACATCGGTGTGCGCCACCAGGATTGCGTGATCGTGGCGGGTGCGGCGGCGCAACACCGCGATGGCCGCCGACAACGGCCTGAGCGAATTGTGGCCGTTGGCTGCGCCGTAGTCGGCGACGACGATCGGCTGCGGAGCCTTGGGCAGCGTCACCTGTTCGGCGGCGCGCTCGAACGCCGCAATCGCGTGGGCCAGACCGGCGGCCCGCAGCCGCGACGCCTCGCTGTAGACGGGCTCGGGCCGCACCACAACGCTCGATTCGGGCATCTGGGGTTCGGGCCGCATGGGGTCAACGATAGTGGTCACGCGGGTGATCGGGGCGGCCTGAGCGGATCAGTGGGCCGCGGATCAGTGGCCGCGGGCCTCCCACTCCTCGTAGTGCACGATCTCCTCGCCGATGGTGGTGCTGTCGCCATGGCCGGTGTGTACGACGGTCTCGCCGGGTAGCTTGCCGAGCCGCCCGGAAATCGACCGCAGGATGGTGGGGAAGTCCGAATACGAACGGCCGGTTGCGCCGGGGCCGCCGGCGAACAGGGTGTCGCCGCTGAATACGACGCCTATGTCCTGGACGTACCAGCACACCGATCCCGGGGAGTGGCCCGGAGTGTGCAGCGCGGTGATCTCGGTGCCGTCGATCTGCAACGTGTCGCCATCGGAAACGGAGCGAAAGTCGCTGTCCGGGTGCGTCATTCGCCACAGCACTTCGTCGCCGGGGTGCAGCAACACCGGGGCGTCGAGCGTCTTGCCAAGCTCGGGTGCCACCGTGACGTGGTCGTTGTGGCCGTGTGTGCACACCACGGCCACCACGTGGCGACCGCCCACCGCCTCGACGATCGGTGCGGCATCGTGCGCAGCGTCGAACACCACGACGTTCGAGTTGTCGCCGATGAGCCAGATGTTGTTGTCGACTTCCCAACTGCCGCCGTCGAGTTCGAAAGTGCCGTGGGTAATGACCTGGTCGATGGACACCATTTAGAGCACCACCACTGAGCGCAGTACCGTGCCGTCATGCATTTTGCCGAACGCCTCCTCGATGCGGTCTAGCCCGATTCGCTCGGAGGCAAACTTCTCCAGCGGCAGCCGGCCTTGCAGGTACAGGTCGATCAGGGTGGGGAAGTCGCGTTCGGGCAGGCAGTCGCCGTACCAGGAGGACTTCAGCGCCCCGCCGTGGGAGAAGAAGTCGACCAGTGGCATGTCCAGTTGCATGTCGGGGGTCGGAACGCCGACCAGCACAACGGTTCCGGCGAGGTCGCGGGCGTAGAAGGCCTGCTTCCAGGTTTCGGGGCGCCCGACGGCGTCGATGACCACGTTGGCGCCGAAGCCCTCGGTGAGGTCTTGAATCGCGGTCACCACATCGGCGTCGCGGGCGTTGACGGTGTGGGTGGCGCCGAAGCCGCGGGCCCAGTCCAGTTTGGTGTCGTCGGTGTCCACCGCGATGATGCGTCGGGCCCCGACCAGGGCCGCACCGGCGATCGCGGCGTCGCCCACCCCGCCGCAGCCGATGACCGCGACGGTGTCGTCGCGGGTGATCGCGCCGGTGTTCAACGCCGCGCCCAGCCCGGCCATCACCCCGCAGCCCAGCAGGCCCGCCACGGCGGGGTCGGCCTCGGGGTTGACCTTGGTGCATTGGCCCGCGGCGACCAGGGTCTTGTCGGCGAACGCCCCGATGCCCAGGGCGGGGGTGAGTTCGGTGCCGTCGGTCAGCGTCATTTTCTGGGTGGCGTTGAAGGTGTCGAAGCACAAATGCGGGCGGCCGCGCTTGCAGGCCCGGCACTGCCCGCACACCGCGCGCCAGTTCAGCACGACGAAGTCGCCGGGCGCGACGGCGGTGACGTCGGGCCCGACGGCCTCGACGCGGCCGGCGGCCTCGTGGCCGAGCAGGAAGGGATACTCGTCGTTGATGCCGCCCTCGCGATAGGTCAGGTCGGTGTGGCACACGCCGCAGGCGATGACGTCGACCAACGCCTCGCCGGGCCCGGGATCCGGGACGACGATGTCCACCACCTCAACGGGCTCACCCTTCTTACGTGAAATCACACCGCGCACTGTCTGACTCATGCGCTCCAAACTAGCGGTCGCCGTCATACATCTCGCGGCGGGTTGTCCACCCATCCGCCGTTGGCACCGTGTGGCCCGGTCACCGGGTGTAGCGTCCCTGGGCGTGACGGCCTGGGAAACCACCGAAGAATTCACCGAGCGCATCACCACCGCCATCGACGGCGCCAGCCTGACGCTGTTGCTCAGCATCGGTCATCAGACCGGGCTGCTGGACACCATGGCCGGGCTGGCACCCGCCACCAGCGAGCAGATCGCCGAGGCGGCCGGGCTCAACGAACGCTACGTCCGGGAGTGGCTGGCCGGCATGACCACCGGACGCGTCGTGGAGTACGACCCCGGCGCCGCCAGTTACTCGCTGCCCGGGGAGCGCGCCAAGGTGCTGACGCGCGCCGCCGGACCGAACAACCTGGCGTTGGTCGCGCTGCTCTTTCCGCTACTCGCCGAGGTCGAACAGAAGATCATCGGGTGTTTTCGCGCCGGAGGCGGGCTGCCGTACAGCGAGTTCCCCCGCTTTCACGCGCTGATGGCCGAGCAGAGCGGCGTGGTCTACGACACCGCTCTGGTCGACGTGGTGCTGCCGCTGGTGGACGGCCTGGTTGACCGGCTGCGGTCCGGGGCCGACGTGGCGGACTTCGGCTGCGGTAGCGGACACGCCATCAACGTGATGGCACAAGCGTTTCCGGCCAGCCGCTTCACCGGCATCGACTTCTCCGAGCAGGCCATCGGGGCCGGGATCCGGGAAGCCGCCGAGCGAGGGCTGACCAACGCGGCCTTCGAAAGCCTTAATCTCGCCGGGCCGGAGATGGCCTCGAAAGAACAGTCCTACGACGTCATCACCGTCTTCGACGCCATCCACGATCAGGCACAGCCGGCGCGGGTGCTGGAAAACATCTACCGGGCGCTGCGGCCCGGCGGTGTGCTGCTGATGGCCGACATCAGGGCGTCGAGCCGGCTCGAGGAGAACGTCGGCGTTCCGATGAGCACCTACCTGTATGCGACGTCGCTGATGCACTGTATGACGGTGTCGCTGGCGCTGAACGGCGCCGGGCTGGGCACCGCCTGGGGGACGCAACTGGCCGTCTCGATGCTGGGCGACGCCGGGTTCGGCGACGTGCGTGTGGCCGAGGTCGAGTCGGACCCGATCAACAACTACTACATCGCCAGGAAGTGATGGCGCCCCTTGACGCCCTGGCGGACTGGGCCGTCGGGGCCGCCGCCGGCGCGGTGGTGGGGCCCGGCGGCGTGCTGTCCGGTTACGGCGACACCGGGAGGGTGTTCGAGCTCGCGTCGGTGACCAAGCCGCTGGCGGCCCGGGCCGTGCAGGTCGCGATCGAGGAAGGGGCCATCGCGCTCGACGCGCCGGCCGGCCCGCCCGGGGCGACCGTCCGCCACCTGCTCGCCCACACCTCGGGCCTGTCGATGCACTCCGACCGGGTGCTGGCCGCGCCCGGAACCCGCCGCATCTACTCCAACCAGGGCTTCACGGTGCTGGGCCAGACGGTGGAGCGAGAAACCGGCATCGAATTCGCGCGCTATCTGACCGAGGCGGTGTGCGAACCGCTGGGCATGACGGCGACCCGGCTGGAGGGCGGCGCGGTGGCCGCCGGTTTCGGGGCGAGGTCCACGGTCGCGGACCTGGCCTCGTTCGCCGGGGACTTGCTGCGGCCGGCGACGGTCTCGGAGGACCTGCACACCGAGGCCACCAGGGTGCAATTTCCCGGCCTGGACGGCGTGCTGCCGGGCTACGGGGTGCAGCGGCCCAACGACTGGGGGCTGGGTTTCGAAATCCGAGACGCTAAATCGCCGCATTGGACGGGCGCGCGGAATTCCGCGCGAACGTACGGGCATTTCGGCCAGGCGGGCGGCTTCATCTGGGCGGATCCCGAAAAAGAGCTCGCCCTGGTGGTCCTCACGGACCGGGAGTTCGGCGAGTGGGCGTTGCGGCCGTGGCCCGCGATTTCCGACGCCGTGATAGCCGAATATGGCTAGTGGGAAATGCACACTAGCGCAACAGGGGTATCACAAGGCACAATAGACACGCACGACACACAAAAAATCGAAGATTCGAGCACGCTGCCCTGTTTGTCGGGTCCGCAGGTCGTTGGGGAAGACGTCCCTCGTGGAACCGAAGGAGCAGGAAATGCGAGCGTCGAATCAATTCGCCGACGTGACGACCGGCGTGGTGTACGTGCACGCGTCGCCCGCGGCGGTATGCCCGCATGTCGAGTGGGCGTTGTCGTCGTCCCTGGGCGCCAAGGCGAATCTGACCTGGACGCCCCAGCCGGCGATGCCCGGGCAGCTGCGCGCGGTCACCAACTGGGTGGGGCCGGTGGGCACCGGCGCAAAACTGGCCAACGCGTTGCGGTCCTGGTCCGTGCTGCGGTTCGAGGTCACCGAGGACCCCAGCCCCGGCGTCGACGGCCAGCGGTTCAGCCACACCCCGCAGCTCGGCCTGTGGAGCGGGGCGATGAGCGCCAACGGCGACGTCATGGTCGGGGAGATGCGGCTGCGGTCGATGATGGCCCAGGGCGCCGACACCCTGGCCGCCGAGTTGGATTCGGTGCTGGGCACCGCCTGGGACGAGGCGCTCGAGGCCTACCGCGAGGGCGGCGACGTCGGCGAGGTCACCTGGCTGAGCCGCGGAGTCGGTTAGCTCCCGCGGCGGCCCGCCGCTCTGGAAGCAATAAGCGGGTCTGAAAAGCGCTAGCGCATCCGCCAGCGTGTTGGATTTACCGCGGCGCCGGCCGCAGGATCTGCAGCGCGCCCGGCACCACGGAGATCTCGGCCGGCAGCGCGCAGGCGAAGTCGCCGTCGGCGTAGACGTTGATGCCGGGGCACTCGACGTGGATGGATTTGGCCCGGGCCGTGCTCACCTCAGCGAGGTTGACGTGGGTGCCCTTCGTCACGGTGGGGAACAGGCGGACCAGCTTGGTGCGGGATGCCTCGTGCACCATGGTGATGTCGAGCAGACCGTCGGCGTGATCGGCGTCAGGACAGATCTGCAGCCCGCCGCCGTAGCTGCGGGTGTTGCCGAAGGCGGCGAGCGTGATCTTGGCGTCGATCTCCTCGGTGCCGTCGAGCACCATGCGGAACGGCAAGAGCCGCAGCTGCGACAGCTCGGCGAGCATCGCGACGTAATAACGCAATCGGCCGTGCGGCCAGCTCATCCGGTTCGCGCGATCGGTGACCAGCGAATCGAAGCCGGTGGCCGCGACGGTGCCGAACCACTTGTCGGTTCCGTCGCTCGCCCGAATCCGGCCCAGGTCAATGGATTCCGTGCAGCCGTCGACGACGATGTCCGCAGCCGCCTCGGCGTCCTTGGTGGGAATGCCGAATTCGCGGGCGTGGTCGTTGCCGGTGCCGGCCGGGATCACTCCCAACGGGATGTCGGTTCCGGCTATCACCTGCAGGGCGTTGGAGACCACGCCGTCGCCGCCGGTCACCATGACCGCGTCGGTGCCGTTTTCCAGGGCCGCGGCTACCAGATGCCGTGCGTCTTGGGCGTCGTCGCCGATGATCTCGACGACCTCCACGCCGCGGCGGTGCAGCCGGGCGATCGCGAGCTGGGCGGCGCGCACCGCGGCGCCGTGGCCCGACACCGGGTTGGTCAGCGCGATCACCTTGCCGATTTCTCGGCGGCGCAACTGCGCCGTCACGGAATCAGCTTGCCGGGATTGAGGATTCCGGCCGGATCCAATGTCGCCTTGACCGCGCGTAACACCTGCACTCCCAGCTCGCCGATCTCCTCGCGCATCCACGGCCGGTGATCGGCGCCGACCGCGTGGTGGTGGGTGATGGTCCCGCCGGTGGCCATGATGGCATCCGACGCCGCCTTTTTCGCGGCTTTCCACTGCTCGATCGGGTTGCCGCGTTGCCCGGCGACGACGGTGAAATACAGCGAGGCGCCGGTGGGATAGACGTGGGAGATGTGACACATCACCAGAGCGGGCGTGCCGGTGGCGGCGAGCGCCTCGGTAAGTGCTTGTGTGACAGCGGCTTTCAGGGCGACGACGTTCGACCAGTCGGTGGCGGTCTCCAGCGTCTCGCACAGCGCGCCCGCTGCGAGCAGCGAATCGCGCAGGTACGGCGCGCCGAATCGGCCACGCTCCCAGGCCTGAGCGGGGCCCTCGCCCAGCGAGCTCCCGCCCTGAGCCGCCAGCAGCGCGCTGGTTTCGGCGTGCCGGCTCTCGACGTGTGCCTCGGTGCCTTCGAACACGGTGATGGCCAGGCATCCACCGGTGATCTGGGACTCGCCGATCGCCTCGGTGGTGGCCAGGTTCACTCCGGTCTCGGCCTCGTCGGAGAGCCGAATGACGGTGGGGCCGGTGGCATTTTGGGTGACCGTGCGCAGGGCGGCGGCCCCGGTGTCGAAATCGGGGAACGACCACGCCTCGTAACGCACCGCTTGCGGCGTGCGGTGCAGGCGCAGCCGCACCCGGGTGATGACGCCCAGCGCCCCCTCCGAGCCGATCAACAGCTGGCGCAGGTCGGGGCCCGCGGCGGATTCAGGTGCGCGACCCAGGTCCATGGTGCCCACCGGGGTGACCACGCGCAGCCCCCGCACCATGTCGTTGAACCGGCCGTAGCCCGCCGAGTCCTGACCCGAGGAGCGGGTCGCGGCGAAGCCGCCGACGGTGGCGTACTCAAAGCTCTGCGGGAAATGGCCCAGCGAAAAGCCTTGTGCGCCAAGGAGACGCTCCGCGCCCGGGCCGGTGACCCCGGCCCCGAGAACGGCCTGGCCGGACACCTCGTCCAGCGAGATCAGTTGGTCGAACCGGCGCAGGTCGAGCGAGATGACGGCGGGGAACTCCCCGCGGTCGGGGTTGAGCCCGCCGACCACGCTGGTGCCCCCGCCGAAGGGCACGACGGCGATGCGATGTTGTGAGCAGTAGCGCAGGATCGCCGCAACGGCTTCGTCATCGCCGGGCAGCAGCACGGCGTCGGGCGCATCCTGTGGGCCGCGCTGCGTGCGGTCGAGCAGGTCGATGGTGGATTTGCCGCCCGCGTGCAGCAAGCGATCGGCATCCGCGGTGCGGCAGTATTCGGCGCCAACGATGTCGGCCAGGGCCTGCTGATCCGACTGCGACAGCGCCGACGGGCGCAACTGCACCTGCTCGGATCCCAGTTCGGTCGCGTGTGACCCCTCGATGCCCACGGCCTGCTGGAGCAGTGACCGGATCCCTTCCGAGAGCGGCTTGGCCGCGACGGGATCTCCCCACGCGTTCCATTTCATCGGTGGCAACAGCGCCTGCGGGTCGGTCATGCGTTACAGTATTACACATGTTGTCAATCCGTAATGCTGAACCGGATACCGGTGAACGCATCCTCGCTGCGGCGGCCAGCTGTGTGGTGGATTTCGGCGTGGAGCGGGTGACCCTGGCCGAGATAGCCCGGCGCGCGGGTGTCAGCAGGCCGACGGTGTACCGGCGGTGGCCGGACACCCAGTCGATTGTCGCGGCGCTGTTGACCCAGCATGTCACCGAGGTGATGCGTAGGGCTCCGCTGTTGGGAGATGATCGGGAATCGATTGTGCGACAGATTGTTTCGGTGACCGACCGGCTGCGGGCGGATCGACTGGTGATGTCGGTGCTGCACTCGGACCTGGCGTCGACGTACATCACCGAACGGCTGGGGACCAGCCAGCGCGTGCTCATCGACGCGCTCGCCGCCCGGCTGCGAGCCGCTCAGCGGCACGGCAGCGTCCGGCTCGGCGACCCGGTTCAGATGGCGACCATGGTGCTGCTGATCGCGCAGTCCACCATCCAGTCGGCGGGGATCGTCGAGCCGATGCTCGACTCCGACGCGCTGGCCAGGGAGCTCGCGTACTCGCTGAACGGATATCTGTCGTGACATCCGACCTGACCGCCCTGAACGCCGCGCGCCGCGCGGCCGACCTGACTGCGCTTGCCGACGGTGAGTCGTTGGACGTCGTGGTGATCGGCGGCGGCATCACCGGTGCCGGGATCGCGCTGGACGCCGCGGCTCGTGGGCTGCGGGTGGCGCTGGTGGAGAAACGCGATCTGGCGTTCGGCACCAGTAGGTGGAGCTCCAAGCTCGTGCACGGCGGGCTGCGCTACCTGGCGACCGGCAATGTGGGCATTGCCCGGCGCAGCGCCATCGAGCGCGGAATCTTGATGACGCGCAACGCCCCTCACCTGGTTCATGCGATGCCGCAACTGGTGCCGCTGCTGCCCTCGCTGAGTCCGGGCAAGCGGGCGCTGGTGCGCGCCGGCTTCCTGGCCGGTGACGCGCTGCGATTCCTCGCGGGCACACCGGCATCGACGTTGCCTCGCTCGCGCCGGGTTTCGGCGCAGCGCGTCGTGGAGATGGCACCCACCGTGCGGCGCGAGGGGCTGGACGGCGGCTTGTTGGCCTACGATGGGCAGTTGATCGACGACGCCCGACTGGTCACCGCGGTTGCGCGCACCGCGGCGCAACACGGCGCCCGGATCCTGACCCACGTCTCGGCGTCGCGGGCGACCGGCACCTCGGTGCGCCTGACGGACATGCGCGGCGGGGAATCATTCGACGTGTCGGCGGGCGCGGTGATCAATGCGGCCGGGGTATGGGCGGGCGAGATCGACGGCGCGTTGCGGCTGCGTCCCAGCCGAGGCACGCATCTGGTCTTCGATGCTCAGTCCTTCGGCAATCCGGTTGCGGCGCTGACCATTCCGATTCCCGGCGAGCTCAACCGCTTCGTCTTCGCCATGCCCGAACAGCTGGGGCGGGTCTATCTGGGTCTGACCGACGAAGCGGCTCCCGGTGCCATTCCCGATGTGCCCGAACCGTCGGTCGACGAGATCACGTTCCTGCTCGACACCGTGAACACCGCGTTGGGAACCGGCCTCACCGACGCCGACGTGATCGGCGCGTACGCCGGTCTGCGGCCGCTGATCGACACCGGCGAAGGCCGCACCGCCGACGTCTCCCGCGAGCATGCCGTCGTGGAATCGGCGGCCGGGTTGATCAGCGTGATCGGCGGCAAGCTGACCGAATACCGCTATATGGCACAGGATGTGCTGGATCGGGCTATCCGGGTGCGTCGGCTGCGCGCCGGGAAATGCCGGACCCGCAATCTGCCGCTGATCGGGGCGCCGGCCAATCCGGGGTCGGCCGCGCCGCCGGACACCGCGCTGCCGGTGTCGCTGGTGCAACGCTACGGGGCCGAGGCGCCCAAGGTCGTCGCCGCCGCGTCCTGCGACCGGCCGACCGAGCCGGTGGCGGAGGGGATCGATGTCAGCAGAGCGGAATTCGAGTACGCGATAACCCACGAGTGCGCGCTGGACGTCTCCGACGTCCTGGACCGGCGGACCCGGATCGGGTTGGTGGCGGGCGATCGCGAGCGGGTGGTCACACTGGCCGAGGACTTCCTGGCGCGCTATGGCTGGCCGGCTCCCGGCCTGTGAATATTTGACCTAGTCCGACTTGTCTTTGTCTTCGTCTTCCGAGTCCTCGTCGTCCTTCGAGTCGTCGTCGTCCTTCGAGTCTTCGTCCTCTTTGGATTCTTCCGTCTTCTCGGAGGCCTCTTCGAGCTTGGCCGCGAACTTCGTCAGCAAGCCGGCGAGATCGCGGGCCTCCTCAGCCGATAACGAATCGTCGAACACCCGCTCGTCGCTCTCCGAGATGCGCCCGACGTAAACCGCGTTGTTCTGGATGCCGACGTCCCACCGGCCCCCCTCTTCACGAACCATCCGATGCCGCCTTCTGTTGAGGACCGATTTGAACTGACGCCGCGCTGGTGGGTTGTTTACCCACTCGGGCCGGAGTGTCAACCTGGCCGTGCGCTACACCCGGCATAATCTGACAGTTACTATATTATGATAGTTTCTATCAGAATAAGTGTGGCTTGGATCCGAGGCGGTGATCGCGATGGTGACGCGTCGTCCGGTGCTCATCGTCGGGGCCGGTGTCGGCGGGCTGACCACGTCGGCGCTGCTGGCCCAGCACGGAGTGCGCTCGCTGCTGGTCGAGAAGCGACGGGAATTCTTCCTCTACCCGAAAGCCCGCAACTTGAGTTTGCGCAGCTCCGAGATCCTGCGCGGCCTCGGCCTCCAGGAGCAGGTGCGGGCGGTCGCCGAGCACGTCTCGGCCCTGGTGGTCAGGCCCACGCTCAACAGCGCCGTCGAAGAACCGGCGCTCGATATCGAGGCGATCTTCGCCGGGCTGGACAAGCTCAGCCCCGAGCCGGCGGCACAGTATTGCCCGCAGAGCCGGCTCGAGCCGATCCTGCGTGACGCCGCGCGGCGAGGCGGCAACGAGGTGCGCTACGGCACCCAGCTGTCCTCGTTCCAGCTGGACGACACCGGGGTGACCGCGGTGGTGTGCGACGTGGAGTCCGGGGCATCGGAGACCATCCGCGCCGACTATCTCGTGGGTGCCGACGGTGTGCACAGCCCGATACGTAAGACACTGGGCATCAGCACATCCGGGTACGGCGCGCTGCCCATCTATGTCGTCTTCGTCTACTTCCGGGCACCATGGCGACGGTTCATCCCGGAGCTGCACGACGGCGACGGCGTGCAGGTGAAAAACGACGACGTCGACGGCGTATTCCTGGTCGCCCAAGGTGATCTGGGCATGTTCATCACCACCTATCTTCCCGGCGCGGGCGAGACGGCCGAACAGTTCACACCGCGGCGCTGCCGGGAGCTGCTCACCAAGGCGATCGGCGAGCGGATCGACATCGACATCATCGAGGTCGCGGCCTGGCAGCCCTACGAGCAGGTGGCCGACCAGTTCGACTGCGGGCGTGCGTTTCTCGTCGGGGATTCGGCGCACACCATGCCGCCGTTCAAAGCCGGGGGAGCCAACACCGCCATGCAGAGCGCGCACAACCTGGCCTGGAAACTCGCCGCCGTGGTGCAGGGCAGCGCCGCGCCGGGGCTGTTGGCGACCTATCAGGCCGAGCGTCATCCGGTCGGTCGATTCGCCGCGCGCCAGTCGCTGACCGGGCCGTCGGTGTCGCTGCTGCGGGCGGGTGGCGATGCGCCGCGGCTGCCCGCCGACGAGGAGTGCTCGATGTTCGAGCTGCTCATCGGATACCGGTACCGCTCGGCCGCGGTCGTGACGCGCGATGTGGACGGTGGCGGTCTGGTGGACGAACTGCGCGCCCAACCCGGCACCCGGCTGCCGCACGTCTGGGTGCGCGAGGGCGTCTCGACGCTCGATCTGCTGGGACCTCAATTCACCGTGCTGTCCGGAGACGAACGATGGTGTGCCGCAGCGGCTTCGGTGTCGCTGACTGCGCACCGCCTCTACAGCGACGAGTGGGCCGCGGCTACCGGGCTTCCGCCGCAGGGAGCGCTGCTGATACGGCCGGACGATTTCGTCGGGTGGCGCATCGACGAACTCCCCGCCGACCCCGAAGCGCAGTTGCGGCAAGCGCTTTCGGCGATCCTGGGCCGCGAACATCCGCGAGCGTAAGTGGACTGCGATTTCCAGACTGGCTTTTCGCCGTGGGCTTACGCTCGCGGATGGATAGAAATTACAGCGGGATGTTCTTGTGCCGGCCGCGGCGCGCGGGCGCCTGGGCGAGTGCCTCGGTGATCTTGCTGCGGGTGTGCGACGGGTCGATCTTCTCGTCGACCACGCCGATCTCGATGGCGCTGTCCACGCCGCCCGCGATCCGCTCGTGCTCGGCGGCCAGCTGATCGTGCAGGGCTTCGCGCTCGTGGTCCGCCGCGGCGGCCAGCTTCTTCTTGTGCAGAATGCCGACTGCGGCCTTGGCGCCCATCACCGCGACCTCGGCGTCCGGCCACGCGTACACCTTGGTCGCGTTGAGCGACCGGGAGTTCATCGCAATGTAGGCACCGCCGTAGGTCTTTCGGGTGACCAGCGTGACACGCGGAACCGTGCACTCACCGAACGCATGCAGCAGTTTGGCGCCGCGGCGCACCACGCCGCCCCACTCCTGGTCGACACCGGGGAGATAGCCGGGCACGTCGACGATCACCACCAGCGGAATGCCGAAGGCGTCGCACAGCCGCACGAAACGCGCTGCCTTCTCGGCACTTTCGGAGTTCAGGCAACCGCCCAGCCGCAGCGGGTTGTTGGCCAGCACACCGACCGTGCGGCCGGACAGCCGCCCCAGGCCGATCACCATCGACGGCGCCCAGTTGGCCTGGAACTCGTCGAACGGGGTCTCGCTGTCGAGGACCGCGGTCACGATGGGACGCACGTCGTAGGCCCGCCGCGCCGACTCGGGCAACAGCGCGTGGATGTCGGTGTCACCGGCCTCGGCCTTGTCGCGGTCGAAATGGCCCTGCTGGCAGAACAATCCGACCAAGCGGCGACCCCGCTCGTAGGCGTCCTGCTCGTCGTCGGCGACGATGTGGCACACCCCGGACTTCTTGTGGTGGGTCTCCGGGCCGCCGAGCGAGCACATGTCGACGTCCTCGCCGGTGACGCTGCGCACCACGTCGGGCCCGGTGACGAACACCCGGCTGTCCGGGGCCATCACGATGACGTCCGTCAGGGCCGGCCCGTAGGCGGCGCCCCCGGCCGCGAAGCCGACGACCACCGAGATCTGCGGGACGTAGCCGGACGCGCGGATCATCGCCTCGAAAACCAGGCCCACCGCGTGGAGTGCCTTCACGCCCTCGGCCAGCCGGGCACCGCCGGAGTGCCAGATGCCCACGATCGGGCTCTGCTCCTCGATGGCGGTGTCGTATGCGTTGACGATGTGCGTGCAGCCCTCGATGCCCATGGCGCCGCCCATCACGGTGCCGTCGGTGCAGAACGCGATGGTGCGCACGCCGTTCACGGTGCCCGCGGCGGCAAGCACACCGGAACGGTCGCGCTCGTGCAGCAGCTCGACGGTGTCGTCGTCGAAGAATGTGCTCAGGCGCAGCAGCGGGTCGCGAGGGTCGAGCGACTCGTTAACCGTCTCGGGGGACGTGATTGTCATCGCAGGTCTCCTGATGCTCGGTGGTGCCCGGGTTTAGTAGCGCCCGAAGGCGATGGCCACGTTGTGTCCGCCGAACCCGAATGAGTTGTTGATCGCGTACTCGTAGTTGCCCGGGCGTGGTTTGCCGGCCACCACGTCGAGGTCGATTTCGGGGTCGAGGTTTTCCAGGTTGAGCGTGGGCGGGACCACCTGGTCGCGCAGCGCGAGCACGGTCAATATCGATTCCACGGCACCGACCGCACCCACCGAGTGGCCGAGAGCGGACTTGGGGGCGTAGACGGCCGGCCTGTGACCGCCCAGCGCGTTGTTGATTGCCTTGCCCTCGGCGAGGTCACCCACCGAGGTGCCGGTGGCGTGGGCGTTGACATGGTCGATGTCGTTGGGGGTGAGGCCCGCGAGTTGGATGGCCCGCGAAATCGCGTGCCCGGCGCGTTCGCCGTTGGGATCCGGCGCTACCATGTGGAACCCGTCCGAGGTGATGCTGGCCCCCATGATCCGGGCCAGGATGTTCGCGCCACGCGCCTTGGCGTGCTCCTCGGTCTCGATCACCATCAACGCAGCGCCCTCGCCGAACACGAACCCGTCGCGGTCCCGATCGAAGGGGCGGCACGCACCGGCGGGGTCGTCATTGTTGCTGGACAACACGATGCGCATGTTGGCGAACCCGGCGATCGGCACCGCCTCGATTCGTGTTTCCACGCCGCCGCAGATCGCCACGTCGGCCTCGCCGAGCACGATCTGCTGCCAGGCGCGGGCGATGCCCTCTGAACCGGACGCGCACGCCGATATCGGCGTCATCACCCCGGCCTTGGCGTGCCGTTCCAGCCCGACCGCCGCGGCGGCACCGTTGGGCATGTACTTCTGCACGGTTAGCGGAGACACCGCCCTGAACCCGCGAGTGCGCATTTCGTCATAGCTGAAGACCAGCTCTTCGGCCGAGCCCAGGCCGGTGCCGATGGACACCATCAATCGGCGGGTGTCGACGTCCGGCGAGCCGGCATTCTCCCATACCCGCCGGCCCAGGACGGTGGACATCCGCTGCAGGTATCCGGACCGGCGCAGCTCGATGCGAGTCAGCTGGCTGTCGAAATCCTCCAACAGATGGCCGCCGATGCGGACCGGCAGGTCGTATTCCTCGACAAACGGATCGTCGAGGGTGCGGATGCCACTCTGGCCGTCTTGCAACAACTTCCATGTGTTCTCGGCGTCGGTTGCCAGGGCGGTCGTCATGGCGATGCCAGTGACGACCACATTCGGGAGTGCTTTTCCGGTAACCAGCTCTGTCATGGGTCCTGCAAACTTTCCTTCCAGATTTGTCCGGCTCCTGTTCGGGCGTTCGCGGCCCGCGTCGTCGCCGGACGCCTTGACTCAGTAACGCCCGAAGGCGAGTGCCACGTTGTGGCCACCGAACCCGAATGAGTTGTTGACCGCATAACGGAAGTCGCCGTAGCGGGGCTCGCCCGCGACAACGTCCAAATCGATCTCGGGATCGGGGGTCTCGTAGTTGAGTGTCGGTGGTATCACGCCGTCCCGAAGGCTCAATACCGTGAGAACAGATTCCAGCGCCCCGACGGCACCGATCGAGTGCCCCAGAGCGGACTTCGGTGCGTACACCGCCGCCTCCTGACAACCGGCGACCCGGATGGCGTTGGCCTCGGCGGAGTCGCCGATGGGCGTCGCGGTGCCGTGTGCGTTGATGTGGTCGATGTCCTTGGGGGACAAGCCCGCCAGCTCTAGCGACCGGGTCATGGCGCGCCCGGCGCGCACGCCGTCCGCCGCCGGCGCCACCATGTGGAACGCGTCCGAGGTGATGCCGGCACCCAAGAGCCGGGCCAGTGGCTTGGCGCCCCGGGCCTTGGCGTGCTCTTCGGTCTCGATGATCATCAGCGCACCGGCTTCACCGAATACGAAGCCGTCGCGGTCTTTATCGAACGGCCGCGACGCGCGCTCGGGCTCGTCGTTGCGTGTCGACATGGCCCGCATCATGGAGAACGCCGCGATGGGCAGCGCCTCGATGGGACCCTCGACCCCGCCGCAGACGGCGAAATCGGCGTCGCCCATGACGATCTGACGCCACGCGTGCGCGATCGCCTCCGAACCCGACGAGCAGGCCGAGACCGGGGTGATGACCCCGGCACGGGCACCGAGCTGCAGGCCCACCACTGCCGCGGCACCGTTGGGCATGATCATCTGAACGGCGAGCGGCGAAACCTTGCGGGGGCCGCCCTCATTCATCAGGTCGTAGCTCTCCACGATCCGTTCGGCGCCACCGAGCCCGGTGCCGACCACGACCGTGAACCGGTCGGGGTCGACCTCCGGGCTGCCGGCGGTCTCCCACAGGTGGCCGCTGAGCAGCTTGGCCAACCGCTGCACGTAGGACATGCGGCGCAGGTCGAGCCTGCCCATGTGCTCGTCGATGGGCTCTTTGAGGTGTCCACCGATCTTGACGGGCAGGTCCCACTTGGTGACGAACTCGTCTTCGAGGACGTGGATGCCGCTCTCGCCGGCCAACAAACCCTTCCACGTGCTCTCGATGTCCGGCGCGACAGATGTCGTTGCCGCGACGGCAGTTACCACGACGTCCTTGAAAGGAGCGCCGCGGTAACCGCCATTAGCAGTGGAAGGCTTGCTCACTTGTCCGCTTCCAACCTGGACTTGACGTTGGCGACCGCGTCGGGGTTCTCGGTCTCCAGCTTGGCGCGCAACGCCTCGGCGGCTTCGGGGTTCTCTTCCTCGAGCTTCTGGATGTAGGAGACGACGTCACCGACGGTACGCAGACCGGCGAGGTCCTCGTCGGGGATCTTGACGCCGTACTTGTCCTCGGTCTGGACGGCGATCTCGACCATCGACAGCGAGTCGATGTCCAGGTCGTCGACGAACGACTTCTCAGGGGTGACCTCGGACGGCTCGATACCGGTTACCTCTTCGATGATCTCGGCGATACCGGCGATGATTTCTTCCTGGCTGACAGCCACAGCATGCTTCCCTTCGTAATGTGTTGTGTGTTAGTCGAATTGACTTTTTATGCGGTTGTACTGGTTGTGCAACGGCTTTAGAGCTCAGCCAAAGCGTCCAGGTCTGCGGGCGACTTGACGGCGCGAGCCGTAACCCCCCGAAGTTCTCTTTTGGCGATCCCGGTGAGGGCGCCTGCGGGCGGAAACTCCACGGCCGCAGTGACTTCCAGCTCACGCAGCGTCGCGGTGCACAGGTCCCAGCGCACCGGCTGGGTCAGCTGAGCCACCAGCGCCTCCATCGCCGCGGCCGCCGACGCGACCGGCTTGCCGTCGCGATTGGACAGCAGCGTGGCGGTGGGCTCGCACGTCTGTACGGAGGCAGCTGCGGCGGCGTAGCCGTCGAGCGCCGAGGCCATGTACTTGGTGTGGAACGCTCCGGCCACACCAAGGGCGCGCACCCGGGCCCGTGCCGGCGGGTCTTCGGCCAGCTTCTCCAGCGCGGTCAGCGCGCCTGCGGCGACGATCTGGCCCGCGGCGTTGCGGTTGGCCGGAAACAGGTCGAGCTGCTCGAGTCGGGCCAAGACGTCGGCCTCGTCTCCGCCGAGCACCGCCGACATGCCGGTGGGCTCGAGGGAGCAGGCCTTGGCCATCTCGGCGCCACGGGTGGCGGCCAGCGCCACGGCGTCGTCGGCGGCGATCACGCCGGCGATCGCGTAGGCGGCGATCTCTCCGACGGAGTGGCCGGCGATGACCAGTTCGGCGTCCGACAGCAGGCCGCGCGCGGTCAGCTCCTGGTGGGCCAGCAGCGTGGCGGCCACCACCAGCGGCTGGGTCACCGCGGTGTCGGTGATCTCTTCGGTCGATGCGGTGGTGCCCAGGCGCACGAGGTCGAGGCCACTGGCCTTGGACCACAGCGCCAGTTGGTCAGCGGCGCCGGCGAGCTCCAGCCATGGCGAGAGCATCCCCTCGGTCTGCGAACCCTGTCCGGGCGCAAGCAATGCAATCACGTGTTTAAGAGAACACTGTGGAAACGGTTTTGGCGGGTGTAACAGATTATGAACCTCGTCTTAGGTTTTTGTGGGGTCCCCACAAAACAGCCCCGTAAGCTACGGGTTTGATATCGCGCCGCGATCTGTTGGCTGGGTCACTATCGCCCGGAATACCCCGCAACAGCGCCTTTGACCGGCAGCGGGATCTCCGGCATGGCGTTGTTGGCGGCTCCCGACGACATCGCGGGATAGTTGAGCTGGCCGACGGTCGCCGCCACTCGCAGGACATATGCGTCGCGCGGCTGCATGGGATCGCGGCCGGTGAAGTCGGTGATCCGCTTGAGTCGGTAGCGCACGGTGTTTGGATGAACGAACAACTTTCTGGCACAAGCCTCAATAGCCCCGCCACAATCTAAGTACGCGTCAAGAGTCTCGATGAGCGTAGGACCCGCCTCGGCGAGCGGGCCCATCACGTCGGTGTGCAGCGCCACGATCGCCGACGTGTCGCCCATCAGGGCGCGCTCGGGCAAAAGTTCCCGTGCCGGGACCGGGCGCGGCGCTCCGCGCCAACCACCGACGGCGTTCATGCCGGATATCGCCTCGCTTGCGCTGTGGTAGGCCGCCGTCAGCATGGGTGCGGTGGGCCCGACGACCACGGGGCCGTCGGCGAATGCCACCAGCAGATCGCCGAGGAATTTGTCGGTGGGTGACAGTTGGCCGGACACGATCGCGACCAGCCAGGTGCCGTGCACGTCGGTGAGGGCCGCGCGCCCGTGCTGCGCGGCGATATCGCGGACGTGCTGGCTGGCGCGCTCACTGTCGACGGGGCCGGTCGTCCCGTCCCGGCCGGGCGCCGGAGTGCCGACGACGACCGTCGCCGGTGCGGTGGTGTCCCAGTTCAGCGCCGCGGCGCGGGACAGCAGCTCGGGGCCGGTGTCGCCGCGGACCACCGCGTCGACGACGCTGGCCTCCATTCGGCTGTCCCAGCTGCCGCGCGCCTCGGCCGCGTTCGCGTACGCGGTGGCGGCGGTGAACGCCAGGTCGCGGCTGTACTTGAGGATGCCCACCGTCAGCGCGGTCAGCTGCTCATCGGAGCGGGCCAGTAGCGGCACCACTTCCTCGAAGAAGTCCATGGTCACGCGCGCCATGTCGACGCTGTGGCGCAATGCGATGCGGCGGGCGAGGTCCTGTGGCACCAGCTCGAAGGCCTGGGCGGTATGGCTGACGTTGCTGTGCGGGTCTTGCATCCACTCGGCGAAGTTGTTGATGGCGGTCTGCACCACCAACGCCATGCTGGCCCGCTGCGACGCCTCCAGCTCGGCGAAGAACGGCAACCGGTCCTGCATCACCGAGACCGCTTCGGTGGCCAGCCGGCCCGAGTACTGCTTCAGCCGGCGCAGAACCGAGTCGGGCACCGTGTCGAGCATCTCCAGCGGGGAGCGGGGCTGCTTGGCGAACGGGCCGGCGAAGGGATTGTCATTCACCCCTAAAACCTACCCGCATTTTCTGGAAGATTCCCCCAAAGGCGGGGCGCGTGGCGTCTCTCGCGGCTCGAGGCGTCTGGAGCGGCTGAGCGTCACGCCAGAGTGACGGTCGACGACAAGTGCCACGCTGGCGTGACGCTCGGTGCGTAAGGGGTCAGGCCACGCCGGGGTCGGATGTCTGCTCCGGCGCGGCCTGCACGTCGTCGATCTTGTACTGGCGGGCGGCGGCGATCGGCACAGACGGGTCGATCTCGCCGTCGCGCGCCAGCGCCTCGAGCACCGCGACCACCTGAGACTCGGCGTCGGTGTTGAAATACCGCCGCGCCGCGGGCCGGGTGTCGGAGAAGCCGAACCCGTCGGTGCCCAGCGTGACGTAGGTGCGCGGCACCCACGGCCGAATCTGTTCGGGGACCGCACGCATCCAGTCCGAGACGGCTACCACGGGCCCGGTGGCGTTCGAGAGGGCCTGCGTGACGTACGGGACACCGGCCGGCCGGTCCGGGTGGCGCAGCTTCGCCTTCTCGACGGCCACGCCGTCGCGGTTCAATTCGCCCCAGCTGGTCGCCGACCAGACGTCGGCGGCGACGTCCCACTCGGCGGCCAGCATCTCGGCGGCCTTGAGCGCCGACGGCATCGCCACCCCGGAGGCCAGGATCTGCGCCTTGTTGGCCCGCTGTTCGGTCGCCACGTGATAGCGGTAGAGGCCCCGCAGCACGCCCTCGGGGTCGAAGTTCTCGGGCTCGGGCGGCTGTACGTACGGCTCGTTGTAGACGGTGATGTAGAAGTAGACGTCCTCGGGGTTCTCCCCGAACATCCGCGCCAGCCCGCTTTCCACGATGTAGGCGATCTCGTAGGCGAAGGCCGGGTCGTAGGCGATCACCGCGGGGTTGGTGCTGGCCAGCAGCAGCGAATGGCCGTCGGCGTGCTGCAGGCCCTCGCCGGTGAGCGTCGTGCGCCCCGCGGTGGCGCCCAGCAGGAAGCCGCGCGTCATCTGGTCGGCGGCGGCCCACAGGCCGTCGCCGGTGCGCTGGAAGCCGAACATCGAATAGAAGATGTAGATCGGGATCATCGGCTCGTTGTGCGTCGCATACGAGGTGCCGGCCGCGATGAACGACCCCACGGACCCAGCCTCGTTGATGCCCTCGTGCAGGATCTGCCCGACTTCACTTTCCTTATAGGCCAACATGAGTTCGGCGTCGACGGCGGTGTACAGCTGGCCGTTGCGGTTGTAGATCTTCAGCGACGGGAACCACGAGTCCATGCCGAACGTGCGGGCCTCGTCGGGAATGATCGGCACGACGCGCGGGCCAACTTCGGAGTCCCGCAACACTTCCTTGAAGGTGCGCACGGTCGCCATGGTGGTGGCGACCTCCTGGGTTCCCGATCCCTTCTTCAGCGCGGCGTAGGTGTCGCGGCCGGGCAGCCGCAGCGCCCTGGCCTTGGTCCGCCGCTCGGGGAGGAAGCCGCCGAGCGTGCGTCGGCGGTCCACCATGTAGCGGATCTCCTCGGCATCGGGGCCGGGGTGGTAGTAGGGCGGCAGGTAGGGATCCTGTTCGAGCTGGGCATCGCTGATCGGAATCCGGATCGCGTCGCGGAAGTCCTTCAGGTCTTGCAGCGCAAGCTTTTTCATTTGATGCGTGGCGTTTCGGCCCTGGAAGTGCGCACCCAGCGAGTAGCCCTTGATGGTCTTGGCCAGGATCACCGTCGGCTGGCCCTTGTGGTCGACGGCCGCGCGGTAGGCGGCGTAAACCTTGCGATAGTCGTGGCCGCCGCGCTTGAGATTCCAGATCTCGGAATCGCTCATGTGCTCCACGAGCGCCTTGGTGCGCGGGTCGCGGCCGAAGAAGTGGTTGCGCACGTAGGCGCCGTCGTTGGCCTTATACGTCTGGTAATCCCCGTCCGGCGTGGTGTTCATCAGATTGACCAGCGCGCCGTCGCGGTCGGCGTGCAGCAGGGCGTCCCACTCGCGGCCCCAGACCACCTTGATGACGTTCCAGCCGGCGCCGCGGAAGTAGGACTCCAGCTCCTGGATGATCTTGCCGTTGCCGCGCACCGGGCCATCGAGGCGCTGCAGGTTGCAGTTGACGACGAAGGTCAGGTTGTCCAGGCCCTCCAGCGCCGCGACGTGCGCCAGGCCGCGGCTCTCCGGCTCGTCCATCTCGCCGTCGCCCAAAAAGCACCATACGTGCTGGTCGGAGGTGTCCTTGATGCCACGGTCGTGCAGGTAGTGGTTGAACCGCGCCTGGTAGATGGCGTTGAGCGGACCCAAACCCATCGAGACCGTGGGGAACTCCCAGAAGTCGTGCATCAGCCGCGGGTGCGGGTAGGAGGGCAGCCCGCCGCCGGCGTGGCTGTGCTCCTGGCGGAAGCCGTCCATCCGGTCGGCGCTCAGGCGGCCTTCGAGGAAGGCGCGCGCATAAATGCCCGGGGAGGCGTGACCCTGGATGAACACCTGGTCCCCGCCGCCGGGGTGCGATTTGCCGCGGAAGAAGTGGTTGAAGCCGACCTCGTAGAGCGCCGCCGACGAGGCGTAGGTCGAAATGTGGCCGCCCACACCGACTCCCGGGCGCTGGGCCCGGTGCACCATGATGGCGGCGTTCCATCGGATCCACGCCCGATAGCGCCGTTCGACGTCCTCGTCGCCGGGGAACCACGGCTCGAGTTCGGTCGGAATGGTGTTGACGTAGTCGGTGGAAGTCAGCGACGGAATGGCGACTCGCTGCTCGCCGGCCCGTTCCAGCAGGCGCAGCATCAGATAGCGTGCCCGTGACGGGCCGGAGCGCTCCAGCAGTTCATCGAAGGACTCCAGCCACTCCGACGTCTCTTCCGGATCGATGTCGGGCAGGTAGGAAGCAACCCCCTCGCGGATCACCCGAACGCGGTCGGGTTCGGTTGTGCCGTTGGGGTTTGTGGCCAGATCGTGGCGCACGAACTCGGTTGTCAACGCACTACTCCTGTTGTTGGCGGAATGTGTGCCGTAACGGGTGGGTCGCACCCTGCCCTCCATCGTGCCGCACCGGTGGTTCGTGCGGATAGCCGACATCGGGTAGCCGGCGGGCGTCACGTGGCGGACACCAACTCGGCGTGTGTGGGGCCGGCGCGCAACCCACCCGGTAACGTCAGGCGTGTGCTCATCCGGTGGCGTGCCGTTCCTCAGACGCAGGTAAAGGCTCTGCCCCGGCGCGGGGCCCTGGCGCTCGGTTGTGTCGCTGTGACGCTGATGGGCATCGTGGGTTGCACCTCCGTCACCAACGGCACGGCCACGCCCGACACCAAGGTCGCGCCGGCCTACCGGCAGTCGGTGTCCGTGTCGGTGTCCGCGTCGTCGGCGACATCACGGGTCCGGGAGTCCCAGCGGCAGCAATCGCTGACCACCAAGGCGGTCCGCACCGCCTGCGCCACGCTGATCACCACCAGCAAGAACGCGATCGACAAGACCAACGAGTTCGTCCAGGCGTTCAACGCGGGCCGCAGCACAGGTCCGCTTGAAGGCCCGGCCATCGAGGCCCTCAACGACAGCGCCACCACGGTGGGCAACAGCTTCAGCGACGCCATGTCGCAGCAGATCAAGGACGCATTCAACGCCTACATCGACGCCGCCCGTGCGGTGGCGAACGCGATCGGCACCCACGCGGGCACCGGTGAATTCAACAAGCGGGTCGATCAACTCAACGACACGAAAAAGAACGCGGTAAAACTGTGCTTGGCGACGTGACGATGCGGAAGTATGGACCAGGTTCTGGCTGTGCGACGATAATCCCCAATC
This sequence comes from Mycobacterium sp. 94-17, assembly GCF_035617725.1. NCBI lineage: Bacteria > Bacillati > Actinomycetota > Actinomycetes > Mycobacteriales > Mycobacteriaceae > Mycobacterium > Mycobacterium sp. 94-17. The sequence goes on along the minus strand of NZ_JAPIYN010000014.1, from coordinate 116,580 downwards.
GCACAGCGCGCGGACGTTAAGGAGGCTCCACGGTGGTCGCGGCGGATCACGCCCCGAGCTACGCTCGCAAATTGGGCATCCAACGGGACCAAGTTGTCCAGGAGTGGGGCTGGGACGAAGACACCGACGACGAAATCCGCGCCGCGGTCGAGGAAGCCTGTGGCAGTGACCTGCTCGACGAAGACACCGACGAGGTGGTCGACGTCGTGCTGCTGTGGTGGCGTGACGGTGACGGCGACCTGGTGGACACGTTGATGGACGCCATCGGCCCGCTGGCCGAAGACGGCGTGATCTGGGTGCTGACGCCCAAAACCGGCAAGCCCGGCCACGTGCTGCCGGCCGAGATCGCGGAGGCGGCCCCCACCGCAGGGTTGATGCCGACCTCGTCGGTCAACCTGGGGAACTGGAGCGCCAGCCGATTGGTGCAGCCGAAATCCCGCGCCGGGAAGCGTTGATGCTGCCCGTCGGGACCCCCGCCCCGGATTTCACCTTGCGCGACCAGAATCAACAGCGGGTCACGCTGAGCTCCTACCGCGACGCGAAGAACGTTCTGCTGGTGTTCTTCCCGCTGGCGTTCACCGGGATCTGCCAGGGTGAGCTGGATCAGCTGCGCGACAACCTGCCCGAGTTCGAAAACGACGACAGCGCGGTGCTGGCCATCTCGGTGGGCGCGCCGCCCACGCACCGGGTCTGGTCGTTGGACAGCGGCTTCACCTTTCCGGTGTTGTCGGACTTCTGGCCACACGGCGCGGTCAGCCAGAGCTACGGCGTGTTCAACGAGGACGCCGGCTACTCCAACCGCGGGACGTTCGTTGTCGATCGTGCCGGGATCATTCGCTTCGCCGAGATGAAACAGCCCGGCGAATCCCGCGACCGGCGGCTCTGGACCGACGCCCTGGCGGCCTTGAAGGCCTGACAGTTTGGGGTCCCGGCCGGCGGGCGTGTACCCTGCGGCGGGCACAGGGGCGCGTAGCTCAGTGGTAGAGCTCTGGTTTTACACACCAGCGGTCGGCGGTTCGATACCGTCCGCGCCCACCAGCGAAAGTTCCAGGGAGATAACGGTTTTCCGACTCAAGGAGCGGTCCTCCGCCGACCTCGGATGGGCATTCGGGGTGGCGGCAAGCGCGATTGGCGACCGTCAGGTCCTTCGGGCCCCCCGCAGTTCTGTTCAGCCCCTCGGTGCCGTCATGATGCAGGACTCGTTGCCTTCCGGGTCGGCCATCACGCGCAGTTGAAGCCGTCAATGTCCAGCGTGTTTCCAGGCTCGGTCCACTGACCCCCGAGCGACCCTGACGACCGAATTATCGTCAGTCGCGCTTCGCGCCGAACTCGCCGGCGTTACCCTTTGCCGATGATCGCGGGCGAGAAGGCGCCTGATTTCACTCTGTACGACCACACCGGTCGGCCTTGGACACTGTCCGCGTTCCTTGCCCAAGGGCCGGTTGTGCTGTTCTTCTTCCCGCTGGCGTCGTCACCGATCTGTACAGCTCAGGCTTGTCATTTTCGGGACTTGAGCAACGAATTCGTCATGGTGGGTGCCCAGCGGGTGGGCATCAGTACCGACACCGTCGACAAGCAGGCCCACTTCGCCCAGCAGCGCTCATTCGACTATCCGCTGCTCTCCGACGCGGACGGCGTGGTGTCCGAGCTGTTCGGCGTGCGCCGAGGCAGGCTCGCCAGGCTGCGTAGATCCGTCGTGGCGCGTGAGGGGGCCCGGCGCGGCCGGCACACTCGGCGCCGTGGCCTGCTGGCCCGGCTGCTGCCGGTCAGGCGGACCACATTCGTCATCGACGCCGATCGCACCGTACTCAAAGTGGTCTCCAGCGAGCTGCGCGCGTCGGTGCACGCCGACCAGGCCTTGTGGTTCTTGCAGAACCGCCACGTGTCGCACAGTTCGCCGAACGCCCGGGAGAAGCACACCGACGGCGACCGGTTCACACCGGAATCCGGGGACCAGCCGGGCCTGGTCCGGCCATACACGCTGACGGCAGGCGGTACCGACTCTGGTGTCGAATTGGCGCTCGAGGCGTCGGTCGAAGCGCTCAGCACGACGGCGAAGCCGCCGCACTGGCCGAGAAACGATGTGCGGGGCCAGATTCTGACGTACTGCGTGCACAGCCCGTCGGTCGCGGAGCTCGCCGCTCGTCTGGCATTGCCGCTCGGTGCGACGCGGTTCCTGATCGGCGAACTTGTCACACAGGGTTATCTGCGGGTGCACGCCCCCCTCGTTGACTCGATGACAATCGACGAACGACGTGAACTGATAGGAAGAACCCTGGGCGGCCTACGGGCACTCTGAGGGATCGGGCGTGAGCTTGCTGTAGCCGGCCGTGTTGAAATCATCATTATGACCGAAATAGCACCCCTGAACATGCCCCTCGAAGAGGCGATGCGGACCCAGCGCGCCATCCGTCGTCTCAAGCCCGACCCGGTCGACGACGCGCTGATACTGCACATTCTCGAGCTCGCGATGAAGGCGCCGACCGGTTCGAACGCGCAGAACTGGGAGTTCATCGTCGTCAAAGACCGCGACGTCGTCGCGAAGCTTGGCCGGTTGAATCGCACAGCCATGAGGGCTGCGGGCCCCATCTACAACCGGGCCGTTGCGCGCCGCGGCGACGACAAGATGCCGCGGATTTTGAAAGCGGTGCGATGGCAGGCCGACCACTTCGACGACATCCCCGTGGTGGTGGTGGCATGTCTGAAGGGCTTCGTCGCGCCCTGGCCGCCGATAGCTGCCACCAGTTCCTTCGGTTCCATCTATCCCGCGATCCAGAACTTGTTGCTGGCGGCGCGCGCGGCCGGGTTGGGCGCGGCGCTGATCACCGCACCGCTGTGGAGCACGCTGTTGGTCAGGCGAGTCCTGGGTCTGCCGCGCAATGTCACGCCGTGCGCGGTGATTCCGCTCGGCTGGCCGATGGGCAAATACGGTCCCACGACGCGTCGGCCGGTCGGGGAACTCGTTTCGCTCGATCGATACGGCAATCGGGCGTTCCTGTAGGGGGCAGCGTGCCGCCGGTCATGCGCCCGGAGGCACTATGAACGGGTGAAACCGTTCCGTATCGATGTTTCCGACGACGTTCTCGACGACCTGCGGTCGCGACTGGCCCGTACGCGCTGGCCGGAGGCCGAATGCGTGGACGACTGGAGCCAGGGCGTTCCGCTGGCCTACACCCGCGAGCTGGCCGACTATTGGGCCAACGACTACGACTGGCGATCGCGGGAGGCCGCGCTCAACCGATTCGATCAGTTCATCACCGACATCGACGGTCTGGACATCCATTTCATCCATCAGCGGTCGCCGCACGACGATGCCTTTCCACTGTTGATCACCCACGGCTGGCCGGGCTCGATCGTGGAGTTTCACAAGGTGATCGAGCCGTTGACCAACCCCTCCTCGGGACGCGCCGAGGACGCCTTCCACGTCGTGTGTCCCTCGCTGCCGGGATACGGGTTCTCCGGAAAGCCCACCGACACCGGTTGGGGCGTGGGCAAGATCGCCGACGCATGGGAAACGCTCATGCGGCGCCTGGGGTATGACCGCTACGGCGCTCAGGGCGGCGACTGGGGTGCCGCCGTCACGACGCAGATCGGCCGCAATGCCGGCCACTGCGTGGCCATTCACCTGAACATGCCGATCGGCCGTCCGACCAAGGACTCGCTGACCAACCCGACCGAGGAGGAGCAGCGGGCGCTGGCGGGGTTGGCCAACCACCGCAAGTGGGGTACCGGCTATTCCAAGCAGCAGTCCACCAGGCCACAGACGCTGGGCTACGGGCTGGCCGATTCGCCCGTGGGGCAACTGGCCTGGATCGTCGAAAAGTTCTGGGACTGGGCCGATTGCGACGGACATCCCGAGAACGCACTCAGCCGCGACGAGCTGCTCGACAACGTGATGGTGTACTGGGTGACCGATACCGCCGCGTCCTCGGCCCGCCTGTACTGGGAGAGTTTTGCGGTGTGGGGCGGCGCCGAGCGCGTCGAATTGCCCACGGGCGTCGCGGCTTTCCCCGGGGAGCTGCTCAAGGCGCCGCGCAGCTGGTGCGAGCCGGCCTACAACATCACCCACTGGACGGACATGCCGCGCGGCGGGCACTTCGCGGCATTCGAACAGCCGGAGCTGTTCGTCGAGGATCTGCGCGTCTTCTTCGCGACGGTGCGCTGAGCCGATCAGTCGCGCGAGACGTCCACGATGTTGCTAATCCGCTCTGCGTGGTCTGCCGACCATCGGACCGCTCGCCGAGTACCCGCCGTCCACCGCCAGCCCGGCGCCGGTGATGACGGCGACCTTGCTCTCGATGCGATCCCGTCCCATCTATGCGATCCGCCGGCCCCGACGCGCACGAGATCGCATGTCCCACAGATAGATTTGGTAACCGAGGATCCACGCCCCGTGCGGGATCAGCAGGTCGGCCAGCCGCAGCGCGGTCAGCAGCAGGTCGAAGCGGCGCTGCTGACCGGGTGACCAGTCCAGCCGCATCAACGCGCGGAATTCCGGAGCCAGAAACCCCGTCGTGGCGAACAGGTTGAACGGGCCCGCCAGCACCCGCAATGGCCAGGGCAGGAACGCCAGCGACGCCACGCCGTGCAGGTGTTCGCGGACCGGGGGGTCGATGCGCAGCTCGTCCAGGGAGCGCTTCCAGTACTCGTCGAACGCGTCCCGGTCGGGCGGCAACATTCGCTCGGGCACCTGCAGTGTGGTGCCCAGCCGCCTGGCGTCGGCGTAGACGGCGTCGGCCGTCGCGCCGTCCAGCGGGCCGTGCAGGAACTCGTGCTGGTCGACGAAGTACCGGTACAGGCACGCCGCCACCCACAGCTGCAACTTGGGGTCAAAAGCGTTGTAGGACACCGGGCTCGACGACGTCGATCGGACCTGCCGGTGGGCCACGTCGACCGCGGCACGAATCAGGGCCCGGTCCTCTTCGGTCCCGATGGTCGCGGCCGCCAGGTAGGTGCCGGTGGTGCGGGCGCGCTTGAACGGATGCTTGTAGACGTTGCCGCTGTCTACGGGGCTTTCCAGCACGCCATAGCCGACGCCGGGCAGCGACAACTGCATGATGACGTTCGCGGCGGGCAACAAGGTCGCGGCAGGGTTCAGCAGGTCGGCGACGCGGGTCGCGGGCCGCTTCACCGCGGACCCCGCCTCATGGGCCTCATGCCTTCGAGTAGACCATCGCCGGATCGGCGCGATCAATGCTCTGCGACGTTATATCCGCCCCAGAACGGGCACACCTGGCCGGATGAGCAATTCGAGTCCTCCACCCCCCGACCCGCCCAACCTGTCCCCGAAAGGCAAATGGGGGGTCGCCCCGTCTTCGAGCCCGCAGCTGACGCGCGCCGCCGGCCAGTTCAAATACGGCTTTGGGCTGTGGTGGACGCTGGCCGTGCTGATCGTCCTGGTCATCGCCGTGGTGGTCCTGGTGGTCGTCTAGCCGGGAGGTCCGCCACGCCCGGTGTGAGACGCTGCCGGGGTGGTTGCGAGGCGGACCCGCATCGCGGGCGTGGTGATCGGTTACCTCGCCGATCGCGCGCTGGGCGACCCACGGAGGGGACACCCGGTCGCGCTGTTCGGCAGGGGTGCCGCCGCGCTGGAAAACGTGACCTACCGCGACAGCCGGATCGCCGGCACCGTCCATGCCGGCGCGCTGATCGCGGCGCTGGGCGTGCTGGGCCTGGCGGTGCAACGGGCCGCGGCGCGGCGCGGCCGGGGGTGGTCGATCGCGGTGACCGCCGCCGCCACCTGGGTCTCGCTGGGGGGGACCTCGCTGGCGCGCACCGGCGTGGACATGGCGCAGCGGTTGGACCGCGGAGACCTCGCGGCCGCCCGTGCGCTGCTGCCGTCGCTGTGTGGACGTGACCCGGCGTCGCTTGATTGCGCCGGCCTGGTGCGGGCCTCGCTGGAATCGATCGCCGAGAACACCTCCGACGCCCAGGTGGCGCCGCTGCTGTGGGCGGCGGCCGGCGGCGTGCCCGCGGTGCTGGTGTACCGCGGCGTCAACACCCTGGACTCGATGGTGGGTTACCGCTCGCCGCGCTACCACCGATTCGGTTGGGCCGCAGCAAGATTGGATGACGCCGCCAACTATGTCGCCGCGCGGTTGACCGGGTCGCTGGCGGTACTGCTGGCGCCGCTGGTCGGCGGGTCACCGGCGGATGCGGCGCGCGCCTGGCGCCGTGATGCCGCCCGCCATCCCAGCCCCAACGCCGGCGTGGTGGAAGCGGCCTTCGCCGGGGCGCTGGGCGTGCGCCTGGGCGGTCCCACGCAATACCGTCACGAGCTGCAGATCCGGCCCACACTCGGCGCAGGCCGGGCGCCGGCGGTCGCCGACCTGCGCCGCGCGGTGGCGCTGTCGTTGCTGGTCCAGGCCGGCGCCGCGGTGGCGGCCGGGCTGTGGGGTTATCGCCGGCGGCCGTAGCGGTCGGCGAGCTTGGCCTCCACGGACTCAGGCGCGGGCGCGGGCGCGGTCTCGGGCGGCCACTGTTGCTTCTCCCGGCGGCGGGCGCGGACCTCGGAGTACGCGAAGTAGCCCAAGCCGATCGGGGCGAGGATGCCGAACGCGATCCACTGGATGCCGTAGGACAAAAACGGGCCGGCGTCCAGCTGCGGCACGCCGACCACGCCGAGCCCACCGGGCTGGCCGTCGACCAGCTGCAGGTAGGACCCGGCCAGCGGGACCTTGGTCAGCACCGCGACCTGTTCGGTGTCGATCGAATACACCTGCTGCGCACCGTCTCCCACGAACGGGTCCTTGCCCACGGCGGGGGGCTCGGAAGTGCGCAGCCGCGCCGTGATGGTCACGGCGTCGGCGGGCACGCGGGGGATGGGCGGAACATGAGAGCCCTCCAGGGGCCGCACGTAGCCGCGGTCGACTAGGACGGTGGGTCCGCCGTCGACCACGAACGGCGCCAGCACCTCGAACGCCGGCTTCGAGTCGATCACGCGTAGCCGGGCGAGCACCTGCACGCCGGGCAGGTAGTGTCCGGTGGCGGTGACCTGGCGCCACTGCGCGTCGGGCGCCGCCGAGTTCTGCTGCGGCAGCAGCGTTTTCACCGGCACCGGCGCGGTGTTCAGCGAGGACTCGATCTGGCGGTTCTGCTGCGACGTCCTGCTGTGCTTGCCGAGCTGCCAGGGCGCGAGCACGGTGAAGCACAGGTACGCGAAGGCGACGACCACCAGGGCCAGCACGATCCAGCCCGGGCGCAGCGCGAAGGGCAGGCGGCGCATCACGTGGATCCGTTCCGCGTGAGCCGTTCGTCGACCCAGTCGTGCAGGCCGGGCAGCGCGGCCTCGATGACGGCGTAGACGCGTTCGAAGTCGCCGACGTCGCCGTAGTAGGGATCGTCCACGTCGGGGGTGTGGGCGCCGGTGCGGGGGTCGAAGGATCGCAGCATCCGCACGCGGTCGTCGTCGGCGCCGAGGTGCCGCAGCATCCGGGCGTGGTTGCGGTCCAGCGCCACGACCAGATCCGCGCCCAGGTGCTCGGCGCCGACCTGCGCGGCGCGGTGCTCGCACGCGTAGCCGTGAGCGCGCAACACACCGGCGGCCCGCTCGTCGGCGCGCTCGCCCACATGCCAGTTACCCGTGCCGGCACTGGTCACCCGCACCGCGTCGGCCAGACCGCGCCGGCGCAGCTGGTCGGCGAACATCTTCTCGGCCATCACCGAACGGCAGATGTTGCCGGTGCACACGAACGTGACGTGCAGCCGTGGCGCGTTCGGCTCCGACTCAGACACCCAGCACCCTTCGTAGTTCGTCGATGGTCGCGGCGTGCGTCACGCCGGGAGCGGCGCCCGTGCGGTCGGGGAAGTCGTCCGTGCCGTAGCCCCAGCCGACCACCACGGTGTCGATGCCGTGGGCGGCCGCGCCGTGCACGTCGTGGCTGCGGTCGCCGACCATCAGCACCCGCGAGGGCAGCGGCTCCAGTTGCGACAGCGCGTGGGCCAGCACCTCGACTTTGGTCTTGCGGGAGCCGTCGGGGCTGGCCCCGGCGATGACCTCGAAGTGCCGGTCGAGCCCGAAGTGGGCGAGGATGCGCCGCGCGGTCGGTTCCAGTTTGGAGGTGGCGACGGCCAGCCGGACACCGGCGGCGCGCAGATCCACCAGCAGCGCCTCGATCCCGTCGAAGAGCGTGTTCCTCGCCCAGCCCCGGGTGCCGTACTCGGCGCGAAACGCCGCGATCGCCGCCTCGGCATCGTCGCCGAGCTCCATGGCCCGGAAGGTGTCGTCCATCGGCGGGCCGACGATCCGCGCGGCGAGGTCGCCGGGTGGCACCGGGGCGCCGATGTGCTCGAGCGCATGCAGGAAGCTGGCGACGATCCCCTCCGCGGAGTCGGTCAGCGTGCCGTCGAGGTCGAAGATCACCAGCTGCGCCCCGGCCGTCGAGGGGGCGTCGCCGGGGGCCCGGCGATCGGCTGACGTTGTCCCTGTCACCGCACCATTGTCCTCGATGGGCGCGGCCGGGTGCGATGGTGTTGCCGGTGCTCCTCCGGGCGGCCCGGTCGGCGCACTAGTGTTTCACGGATGGCGAGTCTGAACCTGAGCCCGCCTGCGGCGCGCTACCACGGCGATCAGGCCGTCGCGTCCGGGATGCTGGATTTCGCCGTCAACGTCCGTCACGGCCGACCGCCGGACTGGCTGCTGCGACGGCTGGCGGAGCGGCTGCCCGACCTGGCGCGTTACCCGAGCCTCGGCGACGTGCAGCGGGCGCAGGACGCGGCCGCCGAGCGACACGGCCGGACCCGCGACGAGGTGCTGCCGCTGGCCGGGGTCGCCGAGGCGTTCGCCCTGCTGGGCAACCTGCAGCCGCGGCGGGCGGCGATCATCGCGCCGGCGTTCACCGAGCCGGCCGTCGCGCTGACGGCGGCCGGGGTGCCGGTGCACCATGTGGTGCTGGAGCCGCCGTTCGGCCTGGCCGGCGTGTCCGTCCCAGACGACGCCGACCTGGTGGTGGTGGGTAACCCGACCAACCCCACCTCGGTGCTGCACACCCGCGACCACTTGCTGGCGTTGCGCAGGCCCGGACGGGTCCTCGTGGTCGACGAAGCCTTCGCGGACTCGATTCCCGGAGAGCCGCACTCGCTGGCCGGCGACGCGTTGCCCGACGTGCTGGTGCTGCGCAGCCTGACCAAGACGTGGGCGCTGGCCGGGTTGCGGGTGGGTTACGCACTGGGCTGCCCGGAGGTGCTGGCGCGGCTGACCGCGCGGCGGGCGCACTGGCCGGTGGGAACGCTGCAACTGACGGCCGTCGCGGAGTGCTGCGGCGCCAGCGCCGTCGCCGACGCGGCGGCCTGGGCGAGGGAGTTGACCCGGCTGCGTGCCGAGATGGTGGCGGGGCTGAGAAGGGCGGGCGCCGAGGTGGTCGACGGCCGGGCCCCGTTCGTGCTGTTCCGCACGCCCGATGCGGTGCGGCTGCGAAAAACTCTGCATGACAGGGGAATTGCCATTCGTCGCTGTGATACGTTCGTCGGCTTGGACGAACGATATCTACGGGCGGCGGTGCGCCGGGAGTGGCCGCAATTGGTGCAGGCGATGTCGGATGCGGTCACCCCGGACGGCATCGGGGGACAGCGGTGAGCGCGCGGCTGGCCGACGTCATCGCGGTGCTCGATGAGGCCTACCCGCCGCGGCTCGCCGAATCCTGGGACTCGGTGGGCCTGGTGTGCGGCGACCCCGACGACCAGGTGCAGTCGGTGACCGTCGCGGTCGACCCGACGCCGGCGGTAATCGACGAAGTCCCGCAAGCGAGCCTGCTGCTGGCGCACCATCCGCTGCTGTTGCGAGGGGTGGACACGGTGGCGGCCAGCACCCCCAAGGGCGCGCTGGTGCACCGGCTGATCCGGACCGGGCGTTCGCTGTTCACCGCCCACACCAACGCCGACTCGGCCCGTCCCGGGGTCTCCGATGCGCTGGCCGCGGCCCTCGGCCTCGCCGTCGAGGCCCCGCTCGAACCGGCGTCGGGCGGAGCCGATCTCGACAAGTGGGTCGTCTACGTGCCGGGCGAGAACGCGGAAGCGGTGCGGGCGGCCGTGTTCGCGGCCGGGGCCGGCCACATCGGGGACTATTCGCACTGCAGCTGGACCGTCAGCGGCATCGGGCAGTTCCTGCCGCACGAAGGCGCCTCGCCCGCCGTGGGCAGCGTCGGGAAGGTGGAGCGGGTGGCCGAAGACCGGTTCGAGGTCGTCGCCCCCGCGCGTAGGCGGGCCGCGGTGCTGACGGCGCTGCGCGCCGCGCACCCCTACGAGGAGCCCGCCTTCGACATTTTCGCCATGGTGCCGACCCCCGGCGACACCGGACTGGGTCGTATCGCGACGCTGGCACACCCGGAACCGTTGCGCGACTTCGTTTCCCGCGTGAGCGCGGCGTTGCCGCGGACCTCGTGGGGGGTGCGGGCTTCGGGAGATCCCGACATGCCGGTGGCGCGCGTCGCCGTCTGCGGCGGCGCGGGGGATTCGTTGCTGGCCGCCGTGGCCGGCGCCGGGGTGCAGGCCTATGTCACGGCCGACCTGCGCCACCACCCGGCCGACGAGCATCGCCGCGCCTCCGATGTGGCCCTGATCGATGTGGCACATTGGGCGAGTGAATTCCCTTGGTGTGAACAGGCCGCCGGCCTGCTGCGGTCGCGTTTCGGTGCGGAGCTCCCGGTGCGGGTGAGCTCGATACGCACCGACCCGTGGAACGTCGAGCGGGTAGGCAACGAGTCCCGGGGAGTTGGGTTATGAAAGCCGAAGTGGCACAGCAGCGTTCACTACTCGAATTGTCGCAACTGGATGCCGAGTTGTCCCGGATCGCGCACCGGGCCGCGCATCTGCCCGAACAGCAGACCTGCGAACGGCTGCAGGCGGAGATCGACGCGGCGGGTGACCGGATGGCCACGCTGCGCATCGCCATGGACGACGTCGACGCCCACGCGTCGCGGCTCGAGTCGGAGATCGAGTCGGTGCGCCAGCGGGAGGACCGCGACCGCTCGCTGCTGCAGTCCGGGGCGACCGACGCCAAGCAATTGTCGGACCTTCAGCATGAGCTGGAGACACTGCAGCGCCGTCAAACCAGCCTGGAGGACTCGCTGCTGGAGGTGATGGAGCGGCGCGAGGAGCTGCAATCGCAGCTGGACGCCGAGCAGCAGACGCTCACCTCGCTGCAGGCCGAGATGGCCGCTGCGCGCGAGGCTCTCGACGCCGCGGTCGCCGAAATCGGCGAGGCCCGCGAGCTGCACTCCTCGCGACGCGAGTCGCTGAGCGCCGGGCTGGATCCGGCGCTGTCCGCCCTGTACGAACGCCAGCGGGCCGGCGGAGGCGCGGGCGCCGGGCAGCTGATGGGGCGGCGGTGCGGCGCCTGCCGGCTCGAGATCGACCGTGGCGAATTGTCCCGCATCTCCGCGGCCGCCGAAGACGACGTGGTGCGCTGCCCGGAATGCGGCGCGATTCTGCTGCGGGTCAAGGGATTCGATCAGTGAAGGTCGTCATCGAGGCCGACGGCGGATCACGCGGTAACCCGGGCCCGGCCGGATACGGTGCGGTGGTCTGGAGCCACGACCGCACCTCCGTACTGGCGGAGGCCAAGCAGGCCATCGGGCGGGCGACCAACAACGTTGCCGAATACCGGGGTCTGATAGCCGGTTTGGACGGCGCCCTGAACCTGGGCGCCACCGAGGCCGCCGTGCACCTGGATTCCAAGCTGCTGGTGGAACAGATGTCCGGGCGCTGGAAAGTCAAGCACCCCGACCTGATCGAGCTGCATGCCCAGGCCCGAGACCGGGCCCGGCGGTTCGCAAAGATCAGCTACTCGTGGATTCCGCGGGAGCGCAACACCTATGCCGATCGGTTGGCCAACGAGGCGATGGACGCCGCGGCCGAGGCCGACGACGAGGCGGAAGAGGCCGCGCCGGTCGGACAATCCGCTGCGGCGGCCAAACCCGAACCTGCCGCCCCGTCGGGACCCGGCTGGACCGGCGCGCGCGGCACTCCCACCCGGCTGCTGTTGCTGCGACACGGCCAGACCGAATTGTCGGTGCAGCGCCGCTATTCGGGCCGCGGCAACCCGGCGCTCACCGAGCTGGGGCGGCGGCAAGCCGATGCGGCGGCGCGCTATCTGGCGCAGCGCGGCGGGATTTCGGCGGTGTTCGCCTCCCCGCTGCAACGGGCTTACGACACCGCCGCGGCGGCGGCCAAGGCGCTGGGCCTGGACGTGACCGTCGACGACGACTTGATCGAGACGGATTTCGGCTCCTGGGAGGGGCTGACATTCGCCGAGGCCGCCGCGCGCGACCCCGGGCTGCACGGTCAGTGGCTGCGCGACACCGGCACCGCGCCGCCGGGCGGGGAGAGCTTCGACGCGGTGGCCGCTCGGGTGTCGAGTGTTCGCGATCGGATCGTCACCGCACACCAGGGCACGACGGTGCTGGTGGTGTCGCACGTGACCCCCATCAAGATGCTGCTGCGCGAGGCGCTGGACGCCGGGCCCGGCATCCTCTACCGCCTGCACCTCGACCTGGCTTCGCTGAGCATCGCCGAGTTCTATTCCGACGGAGCGTCTTCGGTGCGGCTGGTCAACCAGACGGCGTACCTGTAACCGTCACTCCCGCTCTTGGTTGAGTCGTGGGATCAAGCCGCCGGCCAGCACATCCTTGACTTGTCGCGGCGAGAGTCGATGCCGCACCGCGAACGACGATTCCTTGCTGACATTGTCGACCTGCAGCACATCCTCTTTGTCGAGCGTGTGCAGATCTTGCAGGCGCAGGTTGTCGTCCTGATCGATGGAGTCGTAGTCGTCGGGATCCTCGAACTCGAGCGCCAAAATCCCGTAGTTGGCCAGGTTTTGCCAGTGGATGCGTGCGAAGGATTTGGCGATGACAACGCGCAACCCGAGGTAGCGCGGCGCGATCGCGGCGTGCTCACGTGAGGAACCCTGGCCGTAGTTGTCTCCGGCGACGATGATGTGCCCACTGTCGCTTGCCTTCTCCGCCCGTTGAGGGTAGGAGTCGTCGATCCGGGTGAAGCTGAACATCGCGAGCTTCGGGATGTTGGACCGAAATGGGAGGGCCTGCACGCCGGCCGGTGAGATCTCGTCGGTGGAGACGTTGTCGCCGACCTTGAGCAGCACCGGTGCTTCGAGTTCGTCCGGCAGCGCTGACAGCTCGGGCAGGCTGGAAATGTTCGGCCCCTTCACGGGTTCGACACGTTGTGCCTCCTCGGCGTCCAGCGGCGGCACCAGCATCGTGATATTGACTGAATTATATTCGGGCAGATTGAGTCTCGGATACTCCATCTGTTCCTGATCGGCCCAGTCCCGCGGATCGGTGATCACTCCCGTCAGCGCCGATGCGGCGGCGGTCTCGGGCGAGCACAGCCAGACCGCGTCCTCCTTGGTGCCGGAGCGGCCGGGGAAGTTGCGCGGCATCGTGCGCAGCGAGTTGCGACCGACCGCGGGAGCCTGGCCCATGCCGATGCAGCCCATGCAGCCCGCCTGGTGGATGCGCGCGCCGCCCACCACCAGATCCAGCGTCGCGCCCATCTTGGTCAGGTCGGCCAGGATCTCGCGGGACGTCGGGTTGATGTCGAAGCTGACCTGCGGGACCGTCTGGCGCCCCGCCACCATCGCGGCCGCGATCGCGAAGTCGCGCAGCCCCGGGTTGGCGCTGGAACCGATCACCGCCTGGGCGATCTCTTCGCCGGCCACCTCCCGGACGGGTACCACGTTGCCCGGTGACGACGGTTTGGCGATCAACGGCTCGATCTGGGACAAGTCGATGGTGTCCTCGACGTCGTAGCCCGCGCCCTCGTCGGCGGGCAACTCTACCCAGTCGTCCTCGCGTCCCTCGGCGCGCAGGAAATCGCGCACGGCCTCGTCGCTGGGAAACACCGTCGTCGTCGCGCCGAGTTCCGCCCCCATGTTGGCGATCACGTGGCGGTCCATGGCCGTCAGGCTCTGCAGGCCCGGGCCGTGATACTCGATGATCCGATTCACCCCGCCCTTGACGTCGTGGCGGCGCAACATCTCCAGGATCACGTCCTTGGCCGAACACCATTGGGGCAGCTCACCCTCGAGCCGCACACCCCATACCTCGGGCATGCGGATGTGCAGCGGCCGCCCGCTGATCGCGAGCGCCACCTCGAGACCGCCGACGCCGATCGCGAGCATGCCCAACGATCCGGCCGCCGGAGTGTGGGAGTCGGACCCCACCATCGTCTTGCCGGGGATGCCGAAGCGCTGCATGTGGGTTGGGTGCGAGACGCCGTTGCCCGGCTTGGAGAACCACAGGCCGAAACGTTGCGCCGCGGTGCGCAGGTACTCGTGATCCTCGGCATTCTTCTCGTCGCCCTGCAGCAGGTTGTGGTCGACGTACTGCACGCTCACCTCGGTGCGGGCGCGATCGAGCCCGAGCGCCTCGAGCTCCTGCATCACGAGCGTGCCGGTCGCATCCTGGGTCAGCGTCTGATCGATGCGGATCGCGATCTCTTCTCCCGGCGACATCTCCCCGGACTCCAGATGCGAGCTGATCAGTTTGTGAGCGACATTCATGGCCATACCCGGGGTTACCCGGTACGGCCGCTTTTAGCGCAATTCGATGGCCGACGTGAGGCGCCGGCCCGACGTTCAACGAGCCAGCGTGATTGCGCTCTCCGGGCAGTTCTGTTCGGCCGTGGCGGCCTGGGCTTCCAGCTCGCCGGACACCTCGTCGATCAGCACCAAGCAGTGGCCGACCTCGTCGGCGTCGAAGACGTCGGCCGCCAAGGTGTAGCAGCGTCCGTGGCCGGTGCAGCGTTCCGGGTCGACGGCTACGCGAATCATTTGCGCCGCTCCTCCTCATCGCTTCGCTCTGCATCATCGCCGGCGCGGTGAGTCATGTCACCGGAAAGACCAGCGGCAGCGACTCCACCGAGCGCAGCGCCGCGGTGTAGGCCAGCTCGGTGCCGGGCTTGATCTCGTAATCCGGTATCCGCCGGTGAAATTCGCGCAACGCCACCCGCAGTTCCATGCGAGCCAGGTGCGAGCCGAGGCAGCGGTGCGGGCCGCCCCCGAAGGCCCGATGCCGGTTGGGGTTGCGGGTGAAGTCCACCAGCTCCGGGTCGGCGAACTCGGCCGGGTCGGTGTTGGCCGCCCCCAGCAACGGGCTGACCCGCTCGCCCTTGCTGATCGGACAACCGCCCACCTCGACGTCCTGCATGGCGACCCGGGCGACGCCGGGCACCGGTGTCTCCCAACGCAACAACTCCTCGACCGCGCCGGGCAGTACGTCTGGCTGCTCGACGAGCTGACGACGGTGGTCGGGGTGACGCGCCAGGTAGACGAAGAAACAGTCGAGCGAGTCGGTGACCGTGTCCAGTCCGGCGATGAGGAACAGAAAGCAGATGTCGAGCAGCTCGTCGCGCGACAGCGGTTGGCCGGCCTCGTCTTTGAAGTTCGCGGCGATCATCGCGGACAACACGTCGTCGCGGGGGCGGGCGATGTGGTCGTCGATGGCGCGGTCGAAGTAGTCGTAGATCTGCTGGGCGACACCCGCGGAGCTCTCGTGGCGGCGGTCGAAACCCGGGTCGCCCTCGGGCCGGATCACGCCGTCCTTCCACACCAAGAACTGGTCGAGGTCGTCCAGCGGCAGGCCGAGCAGCTGCAGAAAAACGGTGCAGGGCAGCGGCACCGCGAACTCGGCGTGGAAGTCGCATTCGCCGCGGCCGCCGAAGCGATCGATCATCTCGTTGACCAGCTCGCTGACGCGGGGTTCGCGCCGGGCCATCTCCCGCGGCGTGAACAGGGGATCGAGGATGCGCCGGTACTTCGCGTGCTCGGGCGGGTCGATCTGCAGCGGGATCAGGGGCCGTACGTTACCCAGATCGACCGCATCCATGTTCGACGAGAACAGCTCGGTGTGTTTGAGCGCCATCTCGATGTCGGCCAGGCGGCTGAGGACGACCGCCTGCGGTGACCGGAATACGGGGCTGGTTTCGCGCAGCGCCTTGTACATCAGTTGCGGCTCGGCGAGCCCCGTGACCGCCTGGTCGACGAAACTGTCGGCTTCTGTCATCTGGTCAGCCTGGCACCGACGTGCCTATTGGGCAATGGTCTAATGCGGATCAACTGTGCAGGTGGAGCCGCTCGCCGTGCGCGCCGAAGATCATGATGGCCTCCACCGGCGCGTCCACCGCTCCGAACCAGTGCGGCGTCCATGTCGAGAACTCGACGGCCTGGCCGGGGTCGATCGTGAAGTCGCGGTCGCCCAGGACGAGTCGCATCCGGCCCGAGAGCACATACATCCAGTCCTGCCCCTCGTGCACCGGCAGCTCGGCGGGCGGCGTGCGGCGCCGCGCGCCGACGCGGACCTTGAACGCGTGTAAACCGCCGGCGGGTCCTTGGCGAGTCAAGGGCCAATAGGTGACGCCGTGATGGGTGTGCGCGGTGCCGCGCACCCGCGGGTCGGGAGTCGGCGGCGCTTGCAACAGTTCGTCGGTGCTGACCGCCAGCGCCCGGGCCAGCCGGGGCAGGTGATCCAGTGCCAGCCTGCGTTTGCCGGATTCGAGGCGGCTGAGCGTCGAGACGTCGATGCCGGCGCGCTCGCCGACCTCGTGCAACGTCAAGCCACGCTGCCTGCGCAATTCGCGGAGTCGCCGCCGCACCACGAGGTCGATGTCAGAGGTGTCTTTTGCCTGCATGGCAATCTAGCTTGGCAATGGCGTCTGGCATAGGCAAGCTTGCGGCATGGACGATTCGTGCAAACCTGATGACGCTCGGGTGTTCTGGGAGGAGCGCTACAGCTCGGTGGAGAAAGCGTGGAGCGGACGGGTCAATCCTCGCCTGGCCGAGGTCGCGGCAGACCTGCCGGCGGGCCGGGCCCTCGACCTGGGCTGTGGGGAAGGGGCCGACGCGCTGTGGCTCGCCGAGCGCGGCTGGGAGGTAGTGGCCGTCGATATCTCGGCCACCGCGCTGCAGCGCGCCGCCGCGGCGGCATCAGCACGGAACATGCTCGCGCACATCGACTTTCAGCGGCACGACCTCAACGACGGCTTCCCGGAAGGAACCTTCGACCTGGTGTCCGCGCAGTATCTGCACTCGCCCGCCCGGCTGGAGCGCGACGGTGTGCTGCAGCGTGCCGCCGAGCGGGTGAATCCCGGTGGCGTGCTGCTCATCGTCGACCACGCGGGGCCCCCGCCATGGGCCGAGCACCACGAGCACCACCACTTCGCCGGTATCGAGGAGGTCCTCGCGGCGCTGCACCTGGAGGCGCCGGGCTGGACGCGACTGCGGACCGAGACCGCTGACCGCGAAATAGTATCTCCGGCAGGGGAAGTCGGCACGCTGGCCGACAATGTGATGGGGTTGCGACGAGCCGGTTAGCGTTTACGCCGCGTCGTGAAAGATCAACCCCATCGCATAGCGCTCACCGGAGCGAACGACCGAAACACCGTGGCGCACCGGCGCCGCGGACCAACCCCGGGCCGAGGGCACCGGCCGTTCACGGGTGGTGAAGACGTACCCGTGCCCCTGCGGCAGTTGGGTTGCCATGCCGCGGGATTGGGCCCGCAGCCGTTGTTCGACGAGCAGGAATTCGCCGCCGGTGTAGTCGGTGTCGGGGCTGCTCAGGTTGACGACCACCTGCAGCGGGAAGACCAAGTCGCCGTACAGGTCTCGATGCAGTGCATTCCAGTCGCCCGCACCGTATTTCAGCATCAGGGCGGTAGACTTGCTCTGGCCGGCGGCGTGACAGGTGGCGAGCCAGTCGCCGAGGCTGTCCGGCCAGGGCGCGTCCCGGCCGAGCCTGCCCCACCAGTCGCGCGCTATCGGCAGCAGCCGGGGGTAGAGGGCCTGCTTGAGCTGTTCGATCGGTTCGGGGTAGGGCGCGTGAAAGTAGCGGTATTGCCCGGCACCATAGCGTTTGGGCGCCATGTCGACGGTCGACCGGAACAGGCCGTCGTCGGAATACAGCGTGCGTAGCCGGGCCGCTTCGCCGGGCGTGACGAGCCGCGGCAGCAGCGCGCCGCCGTACTCGTCGACCGCGGCTGCGATGGCGTCCCAGTCGCCGGAGTCGACACGCTTCTTCCACCGGTCCATCGACTCCACGATAGAGCCGCGCGCGTCACCGTAGCTGGCCCCGGCATGCCGCAGGTAGTAGCGTGGTTCGTCGCGGACGAGTTGGCCGGGCGGCCGCGGACCGTCGCAAGCGGTTCGAGGAAAGTCCGGACTTCACAGAGCAGGGTGATTGCTAACGGCAATCCGAGGTGACTCGCGGGAAAGTGCCACAGAAAACAGACCGCCACCCTCGCGGTGGTAAGGGTGAAACGGTGCGGTAAGAGCGCACCAGCATCCCGGGTGACCGGGGTGGCTCGGCAAACCCCACCCGAAGCAAGGCCAAGAAGGCCGCGCGAAAGTGCGGCCGCGCAGGCGTTCGAGGGCTGCTCGCCCGAGCCTGCGGGTAGGCCGCTCGAGGCACCCGGTGACGGTGTGTCCAGATGGATGGTCGCCGCCGCGCCGCCGTTGCTTGCGCGCGGCGGCGCGGAACAGAATCCGGCTTACAGGCCGACTCGTCCGCCTTCAGCTCGCTAGTGACCGGCTTTGCGGACCGCTTTGGCGAGTTTGCGCAGGGTGCCGTCGAGTTCGTCGCGGCACCGGTCGGCCAGGTCTGCCTCGCGCTGATACAACAGCCCGTAGGTGAAGGTGTCCTCGCCGGCGGCGTGCGCGGCGTCGGCCTCCAGCCTCAGGTGCTCGCGGCTGACGACGCTGTCTTGATGGTCACCGAGCAGCGACTGGACCGCCTTGGCCCGGTCGGATACCGCGGCCGCGCCGGTGGCGGAAGCGGTGTAGCGAAGTCGCTTGGCGCGCTTGCGGATCCGATGGATCGCCTCATCGCGTTGGTGTTTGTCGTCCGGGTGCTCGCGGTCGACCAGGACGGCGGCCTTCTGGGCCTTGCGGACCTTCTTGTAGGCGGCCTCGATGGTCACCGGTGCCTGGTCCTCCGCCGTTGCGGCGCCGGGGATTTGGGCCGCTATCAGGTCGAGGGAGTCAAGCAGCCGGAAGTATCGCTGCGACCGCATGGCGATCAACGAGCGGCGCAGCCCGATTTCGTAGCGCCGCCGGGCACCCCCGACCAGACGTTCGCGCACCGGTCCGCGCACCAATTCGGGTGCGAGCCGGTCCAAGTCGCGCTCGTATCGCTCGGCGAGCACCTCGGCGTCGCGGGCCATGCCCAGGATTCCGGCGAGCTCACGCAGCTCGTCCAGGACCCATCCCTCGTCGCGCAGGCCGAACGCGTCCTGGTAATCCCGCAGCAGGCTGCGCAGCTTGCGGGTGGTCACCCGCATCTGGTGGATGGAGTCGTAGGCGTCGGCGCGCACCGCGCGGTCCCACACCACCAGCTCGCGAACCTGCTCGGCGATCGCGCGCTGCAGCGGATCTTCGGACGGCGCAGCGCCGTTGGGCGGCGTGGTACCGAGCACCCGCGCCAGCTTGGAGCCGTGACCAGCCGGTGCGGCCCCGGCGTCCAGCAGCCGGTTGCCCAACCGGTTCAGCAGCTCGACGCCGGCCGTCCCGTTGGCCAGCCCGCTTCCTTCGAGTAGCTCCAATTCCCACTCGCGCCATTCCTGTTCGGTCGGCGCCGACCCGGTGTCCTCGGATCCCCGCGTCGACCACGCGGTGACATGGTCGTTGCTGAATTCGGCCAGCGCGTTGCCCGCGGCGTCGTAGAGCACCTGGCTCTCGCGTCGGGTGGTGATGCGGGCGACGGGCTGCAGCGGGCGGTCGCGGACGATTGCCAGCACCACGTCCCTCAACTCGTCGGGCACGGAATCGTTTCCGTCCGACGCGTCCAGCGGCAGGCGGACCTCGGTTCGGGCGTCCGGACCGGCCGGCAGCTTCAGGTGCCATCCCGCGTCGGAGCCGCCGGTGCGGCGGCGCAGGGTGACCTTGTTGCGCGCCAAATCGTGTATGGGCGTGTCGAAGTACGTCGCGTCCAGGGATTGCGTCGGCGACTTCTCCACGTGGGCGACCGCGGCGATCCCTTCGAACGAGGGTGACACGGTGGATTCGACGACATCGAACTTGCGCTCGACTTCGAGATGACGCGAGGGCTGCGGCGCTTTTGCAGGCATCTTCGGCTCCGTTGAGGGGCGCGCGGGCGCGTCACCGCGGCCGTGAACATAGTGGACGGTGGGAGATGAGCACCCATAGCCTGCCATACCGCAGCGGCGAGGCCGCCGCGGATCGGTCGGCGACCGCTGTCAGCCGGCCGGCGGCGGCGGCTGTAGATGCATCGCCAGGTCGTTCAGCTGCAGGATCGTCTGGATCTCGGTGTCGCGGAAGGGCCGTCCGTCCGGGCCGAGCAGGTCGTGAAACCACTCCTGCGGCATCGCGGGGTCCGGGTGCGGCTGATCCCAGGAGTCCCAGGGGAAGAAGGTCTGCGTCTTGCCGGCCACCAGGCCCCAGTTGAAGGCGCCGACGTTGGCGCGCTTCGCGATCGGCAGGATGCCTTGCACCGTGCTGCCCAGCGGCCGGGCCATGTACTCGGTGCACAGGATCGGGCGGCCCAGACCGACGAGCTCGGCGATGCGTCGCTCGAACTCCGCCGGCTCGGCATACGAGTGGAACGTGATGACGTCTGAGTTGTCGAGCTGGATGCCGCTGATGACGCTGCGGCGCCCCGGGTCCGCCCACTCGCCGTGCCAAACACCACTGGTTAGCGGCTGGCGGGGATCAACCAGCCGCGCCCACTCGAAGACCTGGGGCAGTAGCTGCGCCACCAGCTCCACCTTGTCGGGGCGCTCGACCGAGGCGTAGGCGTCCGCGGGGTTGTCCGGCTCGTTCCACAGGTCCCAGCCCAGGACGCGGTCGTCGCTGCGGAACTGCGTCAGCACCCCGGTGACGTAGCCGCGCATGGTGCGCAGGTAGCCGCGGTCATCGAGGCGCACCGCCCCCGGGCTCTGCACCCAGCCGGAGTTGTGGATGCCCGGCCGCGGCGCGCGCTGCGCGCCCGCCCGGGGGAACGGATCCCAGCACGAATCGAACAAGACGAACAGCGGCTTGATGCCGTGGCGGGCGGCGATGTCGACGAACTGGGCGAGCCGGCCCGCAAACCCGCGGGAATCCTGCGCCCAGAGCTGATCGTGCAGGAAGACCCGAATCGCGTTGAACCCGTTGGACTGCGCCCAGCCCAGTTCGGTATCGATGCGCCGCGGGTCGAAGGTTTCGCGCTGGAACATCTCCAGCTGGTTGATGGCGTTGGAGGTGATGTAGTTGGCGCCGACCGGCCAGCCCTGCGCCTGATACCAGCGGTTGGCCCGCTCTGGCGACCATCGGCTTGCCTGGGGCGAGGTGCGGGGCGGCCGCGCGGACGCGGGTGGTGTCGGGCCCAAAGCCATGCCTCCTGCCGCCAGCAGCGGCAACGTCAGCACCGTTCGACGGCGCACGAGCTCACCGCGTTTCCCCCGGTCGATGTGGTCCACCCCTGGTCGTCGGCGTTCGGATCGTGTCCGCGAGCCATCGTAGCGCCTTGTACCGCAACACTTTTCGGCGGTCTGGCTGTGATGGGGATAACGCTGCCCGATCGGGGCGGGTCTTGCGGGTGGGGTCGACGGGGCCGGATCAGAAGCAATGCTCGTCGGCGGGGAACACCCCGGCGGCCACCTCCTGGGCATACTGCGTCGCGGCCCGGCGCAGTTCCCCGCCGATGTCGGCGAACCGCTTGACGAAGCGGGCGGCCTTGCCGCCGCTCATACCGGCCATGTCCTGCCACACCAGGACCTGGCCGTCGCAGTTCGGTCCGGCGCCGATCCCGACGGTCGGGATGGTCAGCTTGCCGGTGATCTGGGTGGCCAGTTCGGCCGGCACCATCTCCATGACGACGGCGAACGCGCCGGCCTCGGCGACGGCGATCGCGTCGTGCACCGTCTGCTCCGCCGCGTCACCGCGGCCCTGCACCCGGAACCCGCCCAGGCCGTTGACGCTTTGTGGCGTGAAGCCGATGTGCGCCATCACCGGGATGCCCGCGGCGGTCAGGCACGCGATCTGCTCGGCAACCCGCTCACCGCCTTCGAGCTTCACCGCGTGCGCGCCACCCTCCTTCATGAACCGGGTGGCGGCGGCCAGCGCTGGGGCCGGCCCTGCCTCGTAGCTACCGAACGGCAGATCGGCGACGACCAGCGCGTGCGGGGCACCCCGCACCACGCCGCGCACCAGCGGAATCAACTCGTCGATCGAGACGGGCACGGTGGTGTCGTAGCCGTACACGACGTTGGCCGCCGAGTCGCCGACCAGCAGGACCGGGATGCCGGCCTCGTCGAAAATCCGGGCGGTCGAATAGTCGTAGGCCGTGAGCATGGCCCACTTGTGGCCTTCGGCCTTCATCTTCTGCAGGTGGTGGGTGCGGATCTTGGGCCGCGCCTTCTCGGGCTGCGCGGGCGAGCTGGCACCGTAAACATTCGTTTCAGACATCATTGTCCCTAGTGGTGGTCGGTTCGATCCTCGTGGCCGCTATAGGTCCCCGGGTTCGTCTGACCGTGCCATTCTGCCATTTCTTTTGCGCGGTTGCACCGCCGTGCCGGTGTGAGACATACCATGCGCGCACGCAGCGGCTGAGCGGACTCGATGCCGGCATCTTGTACCTAAAGACGCTGCCGGAGACATGCACGTGTGCTCGGTCATCGAGCTGGGCCGCGAGGTCACGTCGATGTATCCGCTCGGCCGATATTTCACGGCTGGGGAATCAACATCACCGCGATGTCGCTGCAGGGCAAACTCGACATCGGCCTGGTCGCTGCCCGGACCTGTGGGTGATGGCCGATGGGTTCGCCGTGGGGATGGAGGAGCTGCTCGCGCTCGCGCGGTAGCTGCGGCGGCGGTGCCGCTGATCAAGGTCTCAGGTTTCCTCTGGCAGCATAGGTTGGCATGGGTCTGTCTCGCCGCGGCAAGGTCGCGCGCACGCTGCTGGTCTGGACGTCGCTGGCCGCCGTCGCGCTGATGCTGGCGGGCTGCGTCCGCGTCGTGGTGGGACGCGCCGTCATGTCCGGGCCCAGGCTCGGCCAGGCGGTGGAGTGGACGCCGTGCCGGGCCGCGAACCCGAAGGTCAAACTTCCGGCCGGCGCACTGTGCGGCAAACTCGCCGTGCCGGTCGACTACGACCACCTCGACGGCGACGTGGCGACGCTGGCCATGATTCGTTTCCCCGCGACCGGAGACAAGATCGGTTCGCTGGTGATCAACCCCGGCGGCCCGGGGGAGTCCGGCATCGAGGCGGCGCTGGGCGTCGTCCAGTCCCTGCCCAAGAAGGTGCGCGAACGCTTCGACCTCGTCGGCTTCGACCCCCGCGGGGTGGGGGCGTCGCGCCCGGCGGTCTGGTGTAACTCCGACGCCGACAACGACCGGCTGCGCACCGAGCCCAACGTGGACTACAGCCCGGCCGGCGTGGCCCACATGGAGGACGAGACCAAGCAGTTCGTCGGACGCTGCGTCGACAAGATGGGCAAGAACTTTCTGGCCAACGTCGGGACCGTCAACGTCGCACGGGATCTCGACGCCATCCGCGCGGCGCTGGGCGACGCGAAGCTGACCTACCTCGGCTACTCGTACGGCACGCGGATCGGCTCGGCGTATGCCGAGGCCTACCCGCAGAACGTGCGGGCGATGATCCTCGACGGAGCCGTCGATCCCAACGCCGACCAGATCGAAGCAGACCTGCGGCAGGCCAAGGGATTCCAGGACGCGTTCAACGACTACGCCGCCGACTGCGCCAAGCAGCCGACCTGCCCGCTGGGCACCGACCCGGCCAAGGCGGTGGACGTCTACCACAGCCTGGTCGACCCGATGGTCGACCCGGACAACCTGATGGTCGGCAGGCCCGTCCCGACGAAGGACCCGCGCGGGCTGAGCTACAGCGACGCGATCATCGGCACCATCATGGCGCTGTACTCGCCGAACCTGTGGCATCACCTGACCGACGGCCTGGCCGAACTCGTCGACCATCGCGGCGACACGCTGCTCGCCCTGGCCGACATGTACATGCGGCGCGACTCGCACGGCCACTACAGCAACGCCACCGACGCTCGGGTGGCGATCAACTGTGTCGACCAGCCGCCGATCACCGACCGCGCCAAGGTGGTGGACGAAGACCGCCGCTCCCGCGAGGTCGCGCCGTTCATGAGCTACGGGCAGTTCACCGGCAACGCCCCACTGGGCACCTGTGCGTTCTGGCCGGTGCCGCCAACCAGCAAGCCGCACACCATTTCCGCGCCGGGCCTGGCGCCCACGGTGGTGGTGTCGACGACGCACGATCCGGCCACCCCGTACAAGGCGGGCGTCGACCTGGCCGACGAGCTGCGCAGCTCGCTGCTCACCTACGACGGCACCCAGCACACCGTGGTCTTCCAGGGTGACGGCTGCATCGACAACTACGTGACGGCGTACCTGGTCGGCGGCTCCACCCCGCCGGCGGGCGCGAAGTGCTAGCCGGGCCGCTGTCGCCGAACGTGCACTGACGGCGACGTTTTCGGCAATTTCTCGCCATGGTTGCACGCTCGGCGCGGGCGGCGGCCGAGACCAAGCAGCCGAGACCAAGGCGTAACCGATTCGCGCTGTGACGGGTATCCGCGGCTGCGACGATGACAGCCATGTCGCGCCTGAGATCTTTGAGCTCGGCGCTGTTTTCGTTCGGGCTGCTGCTCAGTGGTCCGGCCGTCGCACCGCCCACGGCCGTCGCCACACCCGAACCGGGCGCCGGACAGACGCCGGGCCCGAACCCGCCGTCGGCCGCGGTGCCGCAGGGCTGGGGGAGCTGCAACCAATTCGTCGATGACACAAGCGATATCCCCACGGCGCAGTGCGGCACCGTGCCGGTGCCGATCGACTACAACAACCCCGCCGCCGGGCAGGCCAAGCTGGCGGTGATCCGGGTGCCTGCGACGGGACCGCGGATCGGATCCCTTCTGGTCAATCCCGGCGGCCCCGGCGGTTCGGCGGTCGACATGGTCGCCGTGATGGCCTCGGACCTGCAGGACTCGGCGATCAGGCGCAACTTCGACCTGGTCGGCTTCGACCCGCGAGGGGTGGGCCATTCCACACCGGCGCTGCGCTGCCGCACCGACGCCGAGTTCGACGCGTACCGCCGGGAGCCGATGGTCGACTACAGCCCTGGCGGCGTCGCGCACATCGAGCAGCTCTACCGGCAGCTGGCCTCCCAGTGTGTCAACCGGATGGGCACCGCGTTCCTGGCCAATACCGGCACCGCCTCGGTCGCGCGCGACATGGATGCCGTCCGCCAGGCGCTGGGCGACGACCAGATCAACTACCTGGGTTACAGCTACGGCACCGAGCTGGGCACCGCCTACCTGGAGAAGTTCAGCAACCACGTGCGCGCGATGGTGCTGGACGGCGCCATCGACCCGACCGTCGGGCCGGTCGACGAGAACGTCAACCAAATGGCGGGATTCCAAACGGCTTTCAACGACTACGCCACCGACTGCGCCCGGTCGGCGGGCTGCCCGCTGGGTACCGACCCGACCCAGTTCGTCAACCGCTACCACGCGCTGGTCAACCCGCTGGCCACCAGGCCCGGCCGCACCGCGGACCCGCGCGGCCTGAGCTATGCCGACGCGACCACCGGCACCATCAACGCGCTCTACACACCGGCGCACTGGAAATACCTGACCAGCGGTCTGCTCGGCCTGGCGCGCGGGACCGGCGCCGACGACCTGCTGTTACTCGCCGACGACTACGACGGGCGCGACAGGAACGGGCACTACTCCAACGACCAGGACGCGTTCAACGCGATCCGCTGCGTCGACGCGCCGAATCCGACCGACCAGGCGAGCTGGGTGAGCGCCGATCAGCGCATTCGCCAGGCCGCGCCGTTCCTCAGCTACGGGCAGTTCACCGGGAACGCTCCGCGCGACCTGTGCGCGCTGTGGCCGGTGCCGGCGACGTCGGCGCCGCACCCCGCGCCGCCCATGGCGCCCGGCAAGGTCGTCGTCGTCTCCACCACGCACGACCCGGCGACGCCCTATCAGGCCGGCGTGAACCTGGCCCGCCAGCTCCGCGGCCCGCTGATCACCTACGACGGGACGCAGCACACCGCGGTGTTCAACGGCCATCAGTGCGTGGACACCGCCGTGGTGAGGTACCTGGTCGCGGGCACGGCGCCGCCGGCGGCCTACCGCTGCCAGCCCTGAGCGGCGATGCCCGGCACGCCCCTCGCAAATTTTCTGATTAGCCCCGGTCACCGCTGGGTATTCGTATGGCCGTGCGTGTCATCTACCTCGCCGTGACAGTCGCGCTGTCCGCCGCCGTCCTGCTCGTCGCCGCGCCCGCGCACGCCGATCTCAACGGCTACCGCAGCTGCGTGGGAAGCATCACCGAACCGGTATCGGGACCAGACCCGCAGAATCTGCAGCTCGTCGGCGAAGTCGAGCAAGAGCTGAGTTCCGGTGTGTCCCCGGCCGCGGAAACCCAGAAAATCGCGCGGCGGGGATTCGACCCGGCGCTTGCCCACGGGATCGTGCAGTGCGTGATCGAGGAACACCCCTAGCGGCAGGCCCGCCGGACCGGGAATGCCAGGTCACCTAGCAGCGGTACCGGCGCGGTAACACGCTGTTAACAGCTATTGCATAGTGTTCCTTTTATGGATCGACAGAAGGAATTCGTACTCCGCACCCTCGAGGAACGAGACATCCGCTTCGTTCGGCTGTGGTTCACTGACGTGCTCGGTTTCCTGAAGTCGGTCGCCATCGCGCCGGCGGAGCTTGAAGGCGCCTTCGAGGAGGGCATCGGCTTCGACGGGTCGTCCATCGAGGGCTTCTCGCGGGTCTCGGAATCCGACACCGTGGCCAACCCCGACCCGTCCACCTTCCAGGTGCTGCCGTGGGCCTCGCAAAACGGCCACCACCACTCGGCGCGGATGTTCTGCGACATCACCATGCCGGACGGATCGCCGTCCTGGGCCGATCCGCGGCATGTGCTGCGCCGGCAACTGCAGAAAGCCAATGACCTGGGCTTCTCCTGCTACGTCCACCCCGAGATCGAGTTCTTCCTGCTCAAGCCGGGCCCCAACGACGGGACGCCGCCGGTCCCCGTCGACAACGCCGGCTATTTCGATCAAGCGGTGCACGACTCCGCCTCGAATTTCCGCCGCCACGCGATCGAAGCGCTCGAATTCATGGGCATCTCGGTGGAATTCAGCCACCACGAGGGCGCGCCCGGCCAGCAGGAGATCGACCTGCGCTTCGCCGACGCGCTGTCGATGGCCGACAACGTGATGACGTTCCGCTACGTCATCAAGGAGGTGGCGATCGAGAACGGCGCACGCGCGAGCTTCATGCCCAAGCCGTTCGGTCAGCACCCCGGCTCGGCGATGCACACCCACATGAGCCTGTTCGAGGGTGACGTCAACGCCTTCCACAGCCCCGACGATCCACTGCAACTCTCGGATGTGGGCAAGTCCTTCATCGCCGGCATCCTCGAGCACGCCTCGGAAATCAGCGCGGTCACCAACCAATGGGTCAACTCCTATAAGCGTTTGGTCGGGGGCGGCGAGGCGCCGACCGCGGCGTCGTGGGGTGCGGCCAACCGGTCCGCGCTCGTGCGAGTTCCCATGTACACGCCGCACAAGACCTCGTCGCGGCGCGTCGAGGTGCGCAGCCCCGACTCCGCGTGCAACCCGTACCTGGCCTTCGCCGTGCTGCTGGCCGCCGGGCTGCGCGGGGTGGAGAAGGGCTACGTGCTGGGCCCGCAGGCCGAGGACAACGTGTGGGACCTGACCGCCGAAGAACGCATCGCGATGGGATATCGCGAGCTGCCGACAAGCCTGGACAGCGCGCTTCGCGCCATGGAATCCTCCGAGCTGGTAGCGGAAACCTTGGGGGAGCACGTCTTTGACTTCTTCCTGCGCAACAAGCGCACGGAGTGGGCCAACTACCGCAGCCACGTCACCCCGTACGAGTTGAGCACCTACCTGTCGCTATAGCGTCGATCGCGCGCCGACCGGGCTGATGATTTGCGCCTTGCGCTACGGTCGTGGTCGTGACCAAACCCGCGACGCAGCGCCCCAGGCTGCCCAGCGTCGGCCGGCTCGGGTTGGTCGATCCGCAAGCGGCCGAACGCATGGCGCAACTGGGTTGGTACCAGCACGACGATCAAGCCCACGTCGACCTGCTGTGGTCGCTGTCGCGCGCGGCCGATCCGGACGCCGCGTTGCTGGCCCTGGTTCGGTTGTCGGAGAACCCCGACGCCGGATGGGATGAGATCAACGCCGCCCTGCTCGCCGAACGCCCGCTGCGCGGCCGGCTGTTCGGCGTGCTCGGCGCCTCGCTGGCGCTGGGCGATCACCTGATCGCCCAGTCGGGATCCTGGAAACTCTTGCGCGGCAATGTCAAACTGCCCACCCGCGACGAGCTGTGCGACATGTTCAGCGGATGCGCCGAGGAGGCGCTTGCGGCGCCGGGCTCGGCGATGGTTCGGCTGCGCACGCTCTACCGCGACCGGCTGCTGGTGCTGGCCGCGCTGGATGTGGCCGCGACGGTCGAGGACCAACCGGTGGTGCCCTTCACCGTGGTGGCGGCCCACCTCTCGGACCTGGCCGATGCCGCGCTGGCCGCCGCGCTGCGGGTGGCCGAGAACAGTGTGTGCGGCGACAAGACCCCGCCGCGGCTAGCGGTCATCGCGATGGGCAAATGCGGTGCCCGCGAATTGAACTACGTCAGCGACGTCGACGTCATCTTCGTCGGCGAGCAGGCCGACCCGGTCACCACCCGGGTGGCCGGCGAGGTGATGCGGCTGGCCTCCGAGGCGTTCTTCCAGGTCGACGCCGGCCTGCGGCCCGAGGGCCGAAGCGGTGAACTGGTCCGCACCGTCGAGTCGCACATCGCCTACTACCAACGCTGGGCGAAGACCTGGGAGTTCCAGGCGCTGCTGAAAGCCCGTGCGGCAGTGGGCGACGCGGAGCTGGGGCAGCGGTACCTGGATGCGCTGATGCCCATGGTGTGGGTCGCCTGCGAGCGGGACGACTTCGTGGTCGAGGTGCAGGCCATGCGCCGCCGGGTCGAGCAGCTGGTGCCCGCCGAGGTCCGCGGCCGCGAGATCAAGCTCGGCAGCGGCGGCTTGCGCGACGTCGAATTCGCCGTGCAGCTTTTGCAGCTGGTGCACGGCCGCGGCGACGACACACTGCACGTGGCGTCGACGGTGGACGCGCTGGCCGCGCTGGGCCAGGGCGGCTACGTCGGTCGCGAGGACGCGGCGAACCTCACCGCCTCCTACGAGTTCCTCCGGCTGCTCGAGCACCGGTTGCAGCTGCAGCGGCTCAAGCGCACCCACCTGCTGCCCGAGGCCGACGACGAGGAGGCGGTGCGCTGGCTGGCGCGGGCCGCCCACATCCGGCCGGACGGGCGCCACGACGCGGCCGGGGTGCTGCGCGAGGAGTTGCGCCACCAGAACCTACGGGTGTCCCAGCTGCACGCCAAGCTCTTCTATCAACCGCTGCTGGAATCGATCGGCCCGGCCGGGCTGGAGATCGCGCGCGGCATGACCTCGGAGGCCGCCGAGCGCCAGCTGGCGGCCCTGGGCTACGAGGGCCCGCAGAGCGCGCTGAAGCATATGTCGGCCCTGGTCAACATGAGCGGCCGGCGTGGTCGGGTGCAGTCGGTGCTGCTGCCCCGGTTGCTGAACTGGATGTCGTACGCGCCCGATCCCGACGGCGGCCTGCTGGCCTACCGGCGGCTGTCCGAGGCGCTGGCCGGGGAGACCTGGTATCTGGCCACGCTGCGCGACAAGCCCGCGGTGGCCCGTCGGCTCATGCACGTGCTGGGAACCTCGGCGTACGTGCCGGACCTGCTGCTGCGCGCGCCGCGGGTGATCCAGGACTACGGGGACGGGCCGTCGGGGCCGAAGCTGCTCGACACCGAGCCGGCCTCGGTGGCCCGCGCGCTGGTCGCCTCGGCCGGCCGGTATTCCGACCCGGTGCGGGCGATCGCCGGGGCGCGCACGCTGCGGCGCCGCGAGCTTGCCCGCATCGCGTCGGCGGACCTGCTCGGCATGCTCGAGGTGACCGAGGTGTGCGGGGCGCTGACCTCGGTGTGGGTCGCGGTGCTGCAGGCCGCGCTGGACGCGATGATCCGGGCCAACCTGCCCGCAGATGGCTCCGGCAAGGAGCCGGCAGCGATTGCGGTCATCGGCATGGGCCGGCTGGGCGGCGCCGAGCTGGGTTACGGCTCCGACGCCGACGTGATGTTCGTCTGCGAGCCGGCGTCCGGTGTTGAGGATTCGGTCGCGGTGCGCTGGGCGACGGGCGTCGCCGAGCAAATCCGGGCGCTGCTCGGGACGCCCAGCGTCGACCCGCCGCTGGAGGTCGACGCCAACCTGCGGCCCGAAGGACGCCAGGGTCCGCTGGTGCGCACCCTGGCCTCCTACGCCGCCTACTACGAGCAGTGGGCGCAGCCGTGGGAGATCCAGGCGCTGCTGCGCGCGCACGCGGTTGCCGGCGACGCGGAGCTGGGGCAGCGGTTCCTGCTGATGGCCGATAAGACGCGGTATCCGTCGGGCGGGGTGTCCGCCGAGGCGATGCAGGAGATCCGGCGCATCAAGGCTCGCGTCGATTCCGAGCGGTTGCCGCGCGGCGCGGACCCCAACACCCACACCAAGCTCGGCCGGGGCGGACTGGCCGACATCGAGTGGACCGTGCAGCTGCTACAGCTGCGCCACGCCCACGCGATTCCCGCGCTGCACAATACGTCGACCCTGCAGTGCCTGGACGCGATCGTCGCCGCCGACCTGGTGCCCGCCGACGAGGTGGAGCTGCTGCGGCAAGCCTGGCTGACCGCGACCCGCGCCCGCAACGCGCTGGTGCTGGTTCGTGGCAAGCCCACCGACCAGCTGCCCGGGCCCGGGCGTCAGCTCAACGCGGTCGCCGTGGCCGCGGGCTGGCCGACCGATGAGGGCGGGGAGTTCCTGGACAACTATCTACGGGTGACACGACGGGCGAAAGCGGTGGTACGCAAGGTGTTTGAGGGTTGAGTCAGGACGCAGGCGCGTTGGACGCCGCGTTCGAGGTGCTCGGCGCGGCGGAGGCCGAGCGCGTGACCGCGCTGTACGCCCCGTTGGCCGACGCGGTCCGCGAGCTCGTCGACGCCACCATCCGGACCGAGGTCGACGACGACGCCGTCGCCGAGGCGCGGCGGGCGATCGAGGCCGTCACCGCGTCGTTGCGGCAACGCACCCGCGCGCTCGGGGTGAGCTATCGCGTCAACGGCCGACCGCTGCCGTTGGGCAACGCCGCGGTCGGCGTGTGCAACCCCATCGCCCCGCCGATCGTCGTGCACCACCAGGGCGACGGCCTCTGCTGGAGCGAGTTCACCCTCGGCGCGGCCTACGAGGGTCCGCCGAAACTGGTGCACGGTGGCGTCAGCGCCCTGGTGCTCGACCACATGCTGGGGGAGGCGGCCAGCGAAGGGTTGTCGAAGGCCCGGTTCACCGGCACCATCACGGTGAAGTACCTGCGCGGCACGCCGCTGGGTCCGCTTCGCTGCGAGGCGTGGGTGGACCGTAACGAGGGCCGCAAAGTCTTTGCGCGCGGGACGATTTCGGATGCCGTCGGCGTCACCGTCGAGGCCGACGGCGTCTTCATCGAGCCGGCCTGGGCGCAGGAGGAGCGGTGAGGTTCTACATCAGCAGCGCCTTCCTGAACACCCGCGAGATCATCGAGCTCGCCAAGGCCGCAGACGAACTCGGCTACGACGGGATCGGCATCCCCGACCACGTCGTCAACCTGGAGACCCTGGACACCCCGTACCCGTACACCAAAGACGGGCAACGGCGCTGGCAGCCCTTCACTGACTGGCCCGATCCCTGGGTCCTGGTCGGGGCGCTGGCACAGGTCACCACCCGGCTGCGATTCGTCAACACCGTCTACATCCCCGCGATGCGCAACCCGTACTCGGCGGCGAAAGCCATTGGCACCGCCGCGGTTCTGGCTTCCGGCCGGGTGGAGCTGGGTGTCGGGGTGGGCTGGTGCCGCGAGGAATTCGCCTTGATGGGTGAGCAATTCGAGGCCCGCGGCAAGCGCACCGACGAGATCATCGAGCTGATGCGGGCGCTGTGGGCGCCGGGCTGGACGGAATTCGAGGGCGAGTTCTACCGGGCGCCGCGGCTGGAGATGCAACCCACGCCGCCGCCGATACCGGTCTATGTCGGCGGGCTCAGCGACATCGCGCTGCGCCGCGCCGCTCGCAACGATGGCTGGATCGGCGACTTGATCAACACCGAGCGCGCCATCGACGCGGTCGGCAGGCTGCGGCAGCTGCGCGCCGAAAACGGTTTGGGCATGGACGATTTCACCATCCTTTCGCCGCTGACCGACGCATTCACCACCGCGGACTATCAACGGGTGGAGGACGCGGGTGTCACCGGCATCATCACCATGCCCTGGATGTTCTACGCGGGGCCGGACGCGAGTCTGGACGACAAGATCGACGGCATGCAGCGCTTCCGCAAGGACCTGGCGCTCGACGGTTAGGTGGGGTTAGGTGCCGTGACCTCCGCGACACGTAACCAGCGGCGACGACACGCCGAAGCGGGTGTGCGTGGTTTATGACTCGACGAACGGACCACCCGCGCGACGAAACCACCCGCGCAAAGACGAAATCACCCGCGGGGCACAGGCCACGCGGGTGGTTTCGGCAAGCCGACTTAGACGTCGTAGTACAGCGCGAATTCGTAAGGGTGCGGCCGGATTTGGACTGGCAGGATCTCGTTGTCGCGCTTGAAGCTGATCCACGTCTCGATGAGGTCGGGGGTGAACACGCCGCCCTCGGTGAGGTATTCGTGGTCCTCTTCCAGCCGGTCGATCACCGCGGACAACTGCGTGGGCGCCTGCGGGATGTTGGCGGCCTCCTCGGGCGGGAGCTCGTAGAGGTCCTTGTCGACCGGCGCCTGCGGCTCGATCTTGTTCTTGATGCCGTCCAGGCCGGCCATCAGCATGGCCGAGAACGCCAGGTACGGGTTGCCCGAGGAGTCGGGACAACGGAACTCGAGCCGCTTGGCCTTCGGGTTGCTGCCAGTGATCGGGATGCGGACACAGGCCGAGCGGTTGCGCTGGCTGTAGACCAGGTTGATCGGGGCCTCGAAGCCCGGAACTAGACGCTTGTAGGAGTTCACCGTGGGATTGGTGAACGCCAGCAGCGACGGCGCGTGGTGCAGCAGGCCGCCGATGTAGTGGCGCGCGGTGTCCGACAGACCGGCGTAGCCGGTCTCGTCGTACATCAGCGGGCTGCCGTCCTTCCACAACGACTGGTGGGTATGCATCCCGGAGCCGTTGTCGCCGAACAGCGGCTTGGGCATGAACGTGACGGTCTTGCCCTCCTGCCACGCGGTGTTCTTCACGATGTACTTGTAGAGCTGCATGTCGTCGGCAGCGTGCAGCAGCGTGTTGAACTTGTAGTTGATCTCGGCCTGGCCGCCGGTTCCCACCTCGTGGTGGCCCTTCTCCAGACTGAAGCCGGACTTGATCAGGTTGTGCAGCATCTTGCTGCGCAGATCGACGTAGTGGTCGACCGGGGCGACCGGGAAGTAGCCGCCCTTGGGGCGGACCTTGTAGCCGCGGTTGGGGCTGCCGTCGAGCTCGTTGGGCGAGCCGGTGTTCCACCAGCCCGAGATCGCGTCGATCTCGTAGAACGAGCCGTTGGTGCGCGAATCGAAGCTCACCGAGTCGAAGATGTAGAACTCGGCCTCGGCGCCGAAGTACGCGGTGTCGGCGACGCCGGTGCTGATCAGGTAGTTCTCGGCCTTACGGGCGATGTTGCGCGGGTCGCGCGAGTACGGCTCCAGCGTGAAGGGGTCGTGCACGAAGAAGTTGAGGTTCAGCGTCTTGGCTTCGGTGAAGAGGTCGACCTGGGCCGTCGCGGGGTCGGGCAGGAGCAACATGTCCGATTCGTGAATCGACTGGAATCCGCGAATCGACGAGCCGTCGAAGGCCAGGCCGTCCTCGAAAACACTCTCGTCGAAAAACGAAATCGGAATCGTGAAGTGCTGCATGACGCCGGGCAGGTCACAGAACCGGACGTCGACAAATTCGATGTTTTCGTCCTTGGCGAGTTTGAAGACGTCGTCGGGCGTCGTTTCCGTCACAGAATGCTCCTTTACTTGGTGAGATCCGCGGCCTGACGCTATGGAGCAGATGTTGCCCGTCAGTCAACCCGATGTTGCGCGCACGTTACGTGACCATGCCACACGCTAAAAGTGGCCGCTTGGGCGGCGGGTTCTATTGTGGGGCCATGGATCGCAAGATCGTATCTTTTCCGGTGGCCGCGCGCACGGTCTGCCCGTTATCCGGGATCCTTCCGACCGGTCAGCCGGACTGCGGTCCGCGTCGCTGATGACGGAATCGCGATCCGCATATCCCGGCGAGAAGCTGGGGCTTCCGCAGAGCGGGCCGGGGTCGTTGGCGCCGATGGGGCGCCGGCTGGGCGCGCTGGTGATCGACTGGTTGATCTCGTACGGTCTGGCCGCGCTGGCCATGCGCTTCGGGGTGATCTCGCAACCGGCGCTGGCCACCGCGGTCCTGGTGATCTGGTTCGTGCTGGGCGTCGCCTTCGTGCGGTTGTTCGGGTTCACCCCCGGCCAGCTGGCGCTACGCCTGCAGGTGGTGACGGTGGACGCGCGCGGGACGGTCGGTCTGGGCCGGGCGGTGGTGCGCGGAGTGCTGGTCGGGACGGTGGTCCCGGCGTTGTTCACCGACTGGGACGGCCGCGGATTGCAGGACCGGCTGACCCTCACCGCCGTGGTACGCCGCTGACGTGGATGGCGGCGACCCGCGGCGCCCGGCTTCGCCGCGCTTGCGATCGCCGCTGAGTCCGATGGCGGGCTACTTGCGGCGCACCGTGCGCTGCACGCCGCGCATCTTGCCTGAGTTGGGCAGCGGCCCCTTGGGCATGACGGCGGCCCCGGCCCGCGACCCCAGCGCGGCCAACCGCGACTCCAGCGTGTCCATCTGCTTGACGCTGATGTTGGACGGCAGCCGGGTGAGGTGGCGTTCCAGCTTGGCCAGCGGCACCTCGTCCTCGCCATTGCCGACGATGATGTCGTAGATCGGCACGTCCCCGATCAGCCGGGCGGTGCGCTTCTTCTCCTGCGCCAGCAGCGGCCGCACCCGGTTCGCCGCTCCCTCGCCGACCAGGATGACGCCGGGCCGGCCGATCACCCGGTGGACGGCGTCGAAGTGGCCGGTCGCGGCCACCCCGGGAGTCACCCGCCACTTGCCGCGCAGGTTGTCCAAAGCCCATGCGGCGGCACCCGTTTGGCCTTCGGCTTTGCGGTAGACCGACTTCTGGGCGCGGCGGCCGAACACGATGAAGGCGACCAACCCGCCCAGCACCACGCCGAGCGGGATCAGGGTGATCATCGTCAGACCGCCTGCCCAGATGCCGACCCCCACCGAGATGCCCACAATCAGCACGAAGGCGCCGATCATGTACGGCAGGAGGCGCTTGTCCTCCTGGCGCTGAATCTTGAACGCCTGCCACAACTGGGTGCGCCGCTCCCGCGCGGCGGCCTTGCGGGCGGCCTGCGCCTGCGCTCGGGCGGCCTTGTTCTCAGCGGCGGTGCGGGATTTAGCCATAGTCAAAGAATACGTAGGCCCCGCGGCCGGTGAACGCCGCGTATCGTGCCGCGGCGTCATTCAGGCGCGGCGTCGGGCGGCTTGCTCGTAGAGCCGGCCCGCGCGATAGGACGAACGCACCAGCGGTCCGGCCAGCACGCCGGCGAAGCCCAGCTCCTCGGCGTGCAGTGCGAACTCGACGAATTCCTCGGGTCTCACCCAGCGCTCGACGGGGTGGTGGCGCGCCGACGGGCGCAGGTACTGGGTGATGGTGATGATGTCGCAGCCGGCGTCATGCAGATCGGCCAGGGCGGTGCGCACCTCGTCGGGCGTCTCGCCCATGCCGAGGATGAGGTTGCTCTTGGTGACCAGCCCGGCCTCGCGCGCCGCGGTCAGCACGCCGAGGCTGCGGCCGTAGGTGAAGGCGGGCCGGATCCGTTTGAAGATGCGTGGCACGGTTTCGACGTTGTGCGCCAACACCTCCGGGCGCGACGCGAACACCTCGGCGAGCCGGGCGGGCTCGGCATTGAAGTCGGGGATCAACAGTTCGACACCGGTCGACGGGTTGAGGTCCTTGATGGCACGCACCGTCTCGGCGTAGAGCCAGGCTCCGCCATCGGGCAGGTCGTCGCGGGCCACCCCGGTGACCGTGGCGTAGCGCAAACCCATCGTGCGCACGCTGTCGGCGACCCGCCGCGGCTCGTCGCGGTCCAGTGCGGCGGGCTTCCCGGTGTCGATCTGGCAGAAGTCGCAGCGACGGGTGCACTGGTCGCCGCCGATGAGGAAGGTGGCTTCGCGGTCTTCCCAGCATTCGAAGATGTTGGGGCAGCCGGCTTCCTCGCACACTGTGTGCAGCCCTTCGCGCCGAACCAGGCTCTTGAGCTGCGTGTACTCAGGGCCCATCCGGGCCCGTACCCGAATCCACGGCGGCTTGCGCTCGATCGGGGTCTCGGCGTTGCGCACTTCCAGGCGCAACAGCTTGCGTCCTTCCGGTGCGACGGTCACATCGCTGATGCTACGCGCGCACTGGTGGCGCTCCGGCCGGCGACGAAGCCGGCCCCGACGGCAGGGGGAGCGGGGTGCACGCTGCCGACCGGCAGCACCCCGTCCAGCGCGTCGCAGACGGCGTCGCCGACCGCCGTCTGCACATCCTCGACCGACACCGGGCGGCGCAGTTCGGCCGACAGCGACGTCACCCCGGCGTCGCTGATGCCGCAGGGCACGATGGCGTCGAAAACGCCCAGGTCGCAGTCGCAGTTGAGGGCGAATCCGTGCAGGGTGGTCGCCCGCGACACCCGGACGCCGATGGCGGCAACCTTGCGGTCGGGCCGGCCCTCGTCGCCCGGCACCCACACCCCGGACCGGCCCGGCACCCGGACCGCGTCCAGGCCGAGGTCGGCGCAGACCTTGATCAGCGCCTCTTCCAGGCGCCGCACGTAGTCCACCACGTCGAGCGGTTCGGCCAGCCCGATGATCGGATACCCGACCAGCTGACCGGGGCCGTGCCAGGTGATCTTGCCGCCGCGGTCGGTGTCGATGACGGGCGTTCCGTGCGAGGAGGGGTCGGGCCGTTCCTGGGGCTCGGTGCGCCGGCCGGCGGTGTAGACGGCGGGGTGTTGCAGCAGCAGCAGCGTGTCGCTGCCGCCGGCCACCCGGGCCTCGGCCAGGTCGCGCTGCCGCTGCCAAGCCACGCGGTAGTCGACGGTGCCGAGCCGGCGGACATCGATCAAGGCCCGGCTGGACCGGATGGAATCGATCACGTCCGCGACGGTACTCGTCCCGGGACAGCGGGGCACGGACCGGGCGACGCGACGGCGATCACACCACGGCTAGTCGTGATCGCGGCGGGCGGTGGCGTAGGCCAGCGCCTCGCCAACGGTGTTGTGGTGGAAGACGAAACCGGCGCGCTCGAGCGCGGCCGGAATGGCGCGCTGACCCGTCAGCAGGCCCTCGTCGGCGAACTCGCCCAGCGCCGTCCGGATCGCAAAACCGGGCACCGCCAACGGGGTTGGGCGGTTGACCGCCCGCCCGAACGCTGTGGTGAATTCGGCGTTGGTGACCGGTGCGGGCCCGGTCATATTCACCGGGCCGGACAGCTGGGGGTCGAAGATCGCGAACAGCAGCGCACGCACTTCGTCTTCCAGCGTGATCCACGACATGTATTGGCGACCACCGCCCAACCGGGCGCCGAGGCCGGTGCGAAACAGCGGCCGCAAGCGGCCCAGCGCGCCACCGCCGGCGGAGAACACCAGCCCGGTGCGGGCCAGCACCACTCGCGCGCCACCGTATTGGGCGGGCAGGGTCGCGGCTTCCCAGTCTTCGCACAGCCGGGCCAGGAAACCCGTTCCGGCACGGTCGTTTTCGTCGACTACACGGTCCCTGGTATTGCCGTAGAAGCCCACTGCGCTGGCGTTGATCAGGGCCGCCACCCCGGCGTCGGCGACGGCGTGCGCCAGGACTTCGGTGGGCGTGATGCGGCTGTCGCGCAGGCTCTGCTTGAAGGCCCCCGACCACCGCCGCTTGCCGACGTTGACCCCGCAGAGGTTGACGACGGCGTCGACGTCGCCGAGCATGTCGGGGTCGAGGTCGCCGGTCTCGGGATTCCAGTGCAGCTCATCGGCATTCGCCGGGGCCCGCCGCACGATACGCAACACCCGGTGATCGGCGGCGCGCAGCGCGGCGGTCAGGGCGGAGCCGATCAGGCCGGACGAACCCGCGATCGCGATGACGGCATTCTGTCCAGCGCGAGCCACGATCGCTTGTCCTTCGTCACAGACCGAGATCGGCCTCGAAGGCTCCCTCTTCCAGCCGGTGCTTGATGGTGGTCAGGAAGCGGCCCGCGTCCGCGCCGTCGATGAGCCGATGGTCATAGGTCAGCGGCAGATAGCAGATCGAGCGGACACCGATCGATTCGTTGCCGCTGTCGTCGACCACGACCCGCGGCCGTTTGACGATCGCGCCGGTGCCCAGCATGGCGGCCTGCGGCGGCACCAGGATCGGGGTGTCGAACAGCGCGCCCTGGCTGCCGATGTTGGTGATCGTGAACGTGCCGCCGGACAGCTCGTCGGGCTTCAGGTTGCCCGACCGGGCGCGGGCGGCGATGTCCGCGATCGCCCTGGCCAGCCCGGCCAGGGAGAGGTCGCCCGCGTTGTGCACGACGGGAGAGAGCAGCCCCTGTTCGGTGTCGACCGCGAAGCCGAGGTGCTCGGCGTCGTAGTAGGTGATCTCCTTGGTGTCCTCGTTGTAGCTCGCGTTGACGTTGGGGTGGATCTTGAGCGCGTCGATCACCGCCCGGGCGATGAACGGCAGGAAGGTCAGGTTCACCCCCTCGCGCTCGGCGAACGCCGCCTTGGCCCTGGCCCGCAACCCGACCAGCTTGGTCATGTCGACCTCGTGGGTCTGGGTGAGTTGGGCTGTCGCCTGCAGAGATTCGCGGGTTTTGTTCGCGGTGATCTGACGGATCCGGCTGGCCTTCTGGGTGGTGCCGCGCAGGTGGGCCAGCGCCGGAGCCGGGGACGGCGCTGCGGCGGCCTTGGGCGTTGCGGCGGCTGCCGGCGCCGCCTGGGCGGCCTGTTGTTTCTGTTCGGCGGCGGCCAGCACGTCTTGCTTGCGGATGCGTCCACCCACCCCGGTGCCCGTGAGCGAATTGAGGTCGATGTCGTTTTCGGCGGCCAGTTTTCGCACCAGCGGCGTCACGTACGGCGTGCCCTCGGAGCCCGGGGCCGCCGGCTGCGCCTGCGCCGGTTGGGCTTTCGGCTGCGGCGCAGGCTCTGGCGCGGGCTTGGGCTGCGGCGTGGGCTCTGGCGCGGGCTTGGGCTTGGGCTGGGGGGCGGGCGCGGGTTCGGGCTTGGGCTGGGCCTGGGGCTGGGGCGCCGGTTCGGGCTTTGGCGCGGGTGGGGGCTGCGGAGTCGCGGGCGCGGCGGCATCGGAACCGGCGCCGATCCGCCCCAACTCGCCGCCGACGGGCACGGTGGCGTCTTCCTCGGCGGTGATGCTGAGCAGCACCCCGGCCACCGGTGACGGGATCTCCGTGTCGACCTTGTCGGTGGACACTTCCACCAGCGCGTCGTCGACCTGGACCGAATCGCCGACCTTCTTGAGCCAGCGGGTGACCGTGCCCTCGGTCACCGACTCGCCGAGCTCGGGCATCAACACCGGCGTCGCGTCGCCGCCACCGGAGCTCTGCTGGGCGGGCGCGGGCTGCGGTTGGGCCTCGGGCTGCGGTTCGGGTTGGGCCTCCGGCTGGCTAGGGGCCGCGGACTGCGCTTCCGGCTGGCTCGGCGCCGGCGCGGCGGCCTCTGGCGCGCCACCCTCGGAGCCGTCGCCGATGACGGCCAGTTCGCCGCCCACCTCGACGGTGTCGTCCTCCTGGGCGACGATCTTGGTCAGCACACCGGCGGCGGGTGACGGGATTTCGGTGTCCACCTTGTCGGTTGACACCTCGACAAGCGGCTCGTCGAGTTCGACCGTGTCGCCTTCCTGCTTGAGCCAGCGGGTGACCGTCCCCTCGGTGACGCTCTCACCGAGTGCCGGCATCTGGACGGAGAAGGCCATCGTGTTTGACTCCTCGATCGCTCGTGGGTCGGGGCGGGTCGATCAGCTCGCTTACGGAACGCGAAGTAGCAATACAAAACTATCCTGTCACTGCGTCCTCGCCGGCATACAGCCAGGGCTGATACCACGCGCCGGGCGGGTGCGACCGATCACGCTTGCTACGGTGTGGCCACTGCAGCCAGAGCGGGGGAGGTCTCGATGCCGCCATCACCACGAATACCCCAGTATTTCGTCGACAGCGCCGACGGCGCCCGCATTGCGGTCTATGAGGAGGGCAACCCCGAAGGTCCCACCGTCGTGCTGGTCCATGGCTTCCCCGACTCGCACGTGCTGTGGGACGGGGTGGTCCCGCTGCTGGCCGAGCGGTTCCGGATCATCCGGTACGACAATCGCGGTGTCGGCATGTCGTCGGTGCCCAAGCCGGTGTCGGCCTACACGATGGACCGCTTCGCCGACGACTTCGCGGCGGTCACCGGCGAGCTGAGCCCGGGCCGGCCCGTCCACGTGCTGGCCCACGACTGGGGCTCGGTGGGAGTGTGGCACTACCTGAAGCGTCCCGGCGCCAACGACCGGGTCGCCACGTTCACGTCGGTGTCCGGGCCCGCGCAAGACCAGCTGGTCGATTACATCTTCAGCGGTCTGCGCCAACCATGGCGCCCGCGCCGCTTTCTGCGGTCGATCAGCCAGGCGCTGCGGCTGACCTACATGATCTTCTTCTCGATCCCGGTGCTGGCGCCGTTGTTCCTCCGGCTGACCATGTCGGTGCCGGCGCTGCGGCGCAACGCGGTCGACAACATTCCCGTCGAGCAGATCCACCACTCCGAGAAACTGGCCTCCGACGCCGCGCGGTCGGTGAAAACCTATCCCGCCAACTACTTTCGGTCGTTCTCCGGTCGCAAGCAGGGCGTCGCGGTCATCGACGTACCCGTGCAGCTCATCGTCAACACCGAAGACAAGTACGTGCGGCCCTACGGCTACGACCACACCGCACGCTTCGTGCCGCGGCTGTGGCGCCGCGACATCCAGGCCGGTCACTTCTCGCCGATGTCGCATCCGCAGGTGATGGCGGCGGCGGTGGGCGAATTCGCCGACTTCGCGGCGGGCGGGCAACCCAGCCGCCCCCTGCTGCGCGCCCAGGTGGGGCGTCCCCGCGGGTCGTTCGGCGACACCCTGGTGTCGGTCACCGGGGCCGGTAGCGGAATCGGCCGCGAGACCGCGTTCGCCTTCGCGCGCGAAGGCGCCGAGCTGGTGATCAGCGACATCGACGAGGCGGCGGTCAAGGCCACCGCGGCCGAGATCGCGACCCGGGGCGGCGTCGCGCACGCCTATGTGCTCGACGTGTCCGACGCGCAGGCGGTCGAGGCATTCGCCGAGCGGGTCAGCACCGAGCACGGCGTCCCCGACATCGTCGTCAACAACGCCGGCATCGGGCAGGCGGGCGGATTCCTGGACACCCCGCCCGAGCAGTTCGACCGGGTGCTCGACGTCAACCTCGGCGGGGTGGTGAACGGCTGCCGGTCGTTCGGACGGCGGCTGGTCGAGCGCGGCACCGGCGGATACATCGTCAACGTGTCGTCGATGGCGGCCTACGCGCCGTTGCAGTCGCTGAACGCCTACTGCACGTCCAAGGCGGCGACGTACATGTTCTCCGACTGCCTGCGCGCCGAACTCGACGCCGCCGGGGTCGGCCTGACCACGATCTGCCCGGGCGTCATCGACACCAACATCATCAACACCACCCGATTCGACGCGCCGGCGGGAAAGCAGTCCGATGCCGTCGACGGCCGCCGCGGACAGCTGGGCAAGATGTTCGCGCTACGCCACTACGGTCCCGACAAGGTGGCCGACGCGATCCTGACGTCGATCAAAAAGAAGAAGCCGATTCGCCCGGTGGCACCGGAAGCCTATGCGCTGTACGGCCTTTCGCGCCTGGCGCCGCAGGGACTGCGCAATGCCGCGCGGATGCGGGTGATCTGAGGCGGGTCAAGCGCCCGGCGCAGTGCCCCGGCGCCCGGTCAGCAACGTCGCCCCGATCGCGATGACCCCGAGCACCGCCAGCGGTATCGCCCACGCGCGCCGGCCACCCACCGACGACTGGCACTGTGTGACGTAGTCAGTGTGCGGGATGATCTGGTTCAGGATCGGGATGTTGGCCCCGTTGCTGTTGTTGGCGCTTCTGGCGTCCGAAAGGTCGGTCGCCACGGCGTTTCCGCAGCCGACCGAATGGCCGTTGCTGTCGGACACCGACACCGGCGCCAGCAGTCCGATGATGCCGGCCAGTAGCAGTACGGCGCCCACGCCGATGATCAACCGTCGCGCCGTCATGGATTCGCCTTTCGTCGTCCGCGTTTTCGACCGCTAGGGAGATTATCCGCGGTCCACCGCCGGTAAACCCGAGGTTGAGGTCGAATAACCCCCCGGGTTGCGGGGTATGGGAGCGCTCAACGGGGGCACCGCGCAGTTGCACCAGATGCTGGTCTTCCGCCCCGCGCCCGGGATGGGTCGAGCGGAAACACCGGTCGAGCGGCTCTATTTGGGCAGCGCGTCGGCGACGCCGGGCGGCTCGGTGCACGGTGCGTGCGGACGCAACGCGGCGAACGCCGCGCTGGCCGCCGACGGCGCGACCGGCTGGCCACGCCGCAAGCTCGGCCGGGCCATGACCAAATGGCTTACCCGCTAACCGTTTTCGCAGATGTCCTCGAGTACCGCGAACATGGTCCGGGTCGGCACACCGGTGGAGCCCTTGGGGGAGTAGCCCCACGCACTGCCGGTGTTGTAAGCCGGGCCCGCCACGTCGATGTGCGCCCAGCTGACGCCGTCGGCGACGAATTCCCGCAGGAAGACCCCCGCCACCAGCATGCCGGCGAAGCGCTGCCCGCTGATGTTGGACAGGTCGGCCACCGTGGACTTCAGGTCTTCCTTGAGCTCGTCGGGCAGCGGCATCGGCCAGCCGTTTTCGCCCACCTGCTGCGAGAGCGACGCGACGCGGTCGCGGAACTCGTCACTGCCCATCACCCCGGGGATCCGGGCGCCCAGCGCCACGGTCTGCGCGCCGGTCAGGGTGGACGTCTCGATCAGGTAGTCGGGGTTGTCCTCGCACGCCCGCACGATGGCGTCGGCCAGGATGAGCCGGCCCTCGGCGTCAGTGTTCTGCACCTCGACGGTGATGCCGCCGTACTGCGTCAGCACGTCGCCCGGGCGCTGCGCAGTGGATGACGGCATGTTCTCGGCCATCGGCACGGTGGCGATCACGTCGATGGGCAGTTTGCGCTGCGCGGCCAGCGCGACGGTCGCGATCACCGCGGCGGCGCCGCCCATGTCCGAGGTCATGTGGTGCATGCCCGCCGCCGGCTTGATCGAGATGCCGCCGGTGTCGAACGTGACGCCCTTGCCGACCAGCGCGACCCGCTTGGCCTGCCTGGATTTCTTGGCCAGCTTCGAACCGCGGTGGATCAGGCGCACCAGCCGCGGCGGGCGCGACGAGCCCTGCCCGACGCCGACGATGCCGCCGTAACCGCCCTTCTGCAGCGCCTTGTCGTCCAGCACCTCCACCTCCAGGCCGACTGATTCGCCTAAAGCTTTTGCGCGCCTGGCGAATTCGGCGGGGAACAGATGGCTGGGCGGGGTGTTGACGAAGTCGCGCGCGGTGGCGACCGCGGCCGCCACGGCGGCGCCGTGCTCGGCGTCATCCTTGGCGTCCTTCGCCGTGGCGAGCACGGTGATCTTGCGCAGCCCTTGGTCTTTGGGGGCCGTCTTGCCGCTGCGGAATTCGGTGAACCGGTAGCTGCCCAGCACCAGGCCCTCGACGGCGGCCGAGGCGACGCCCTCACCGGGCAGTGCGGCCAGCGTGGTGATCACCGATTCGGTCTTGCCCAGCGACCGCGCCGCGACACCGGCGGCGCGACGGATGAGCTCGGCCGGCCACTCCGACTGCGGCTTGCCCAGGCCGACCGTCAGCACGCTGGACACCGGCAGCGACGGCACCACCAGCCGGTGCACCTGTTCGGCGGCGCCGGTGGCCTCCAGCGCCCGCAGGCCGGATTCGATCTCGGCGACGGCCTCGGCGGACAGGAACGGCCCGGCCGATGCGACGGCCGCGCCCGGCCTATCGTCCTCGCCGGTCGAGACGACGGGCACGATCAGGACGCTGGACGCGGCGGCGCGCCGTGGCAGCGAGGAGCCGACGGTGACGGAAGGGGCCTGGTATCCGGATTCGGTACTCACGCACAATCACCCTAGTCACCGTCGACGGGCCTCAGCCCGGTGGCGTCCTTAGCCTCAGGTCGAAGGCCGGCACCGGGGCGTCAAACCCCTTGAGTGTCAACGGGCCGTGAGCGACGGCGGGCCAGTTCGGCAGCTCGTCGTGCAGCTCCGCGTCGGCAAGGATCTGTCCCGGAGTCGCGGCCGCCACGAGTCGTGCCGCCAGGTTGACCGGGCCACCGAAGTAGTCGCCGTTGATGGCCAGCACGCTGCCGTAGGCGAGGCCGGCACGCACTTGCAGACCTTCCTCGCGCGCCCGCGGGTGGTCGACGAGATCGACCGCCGCTTTGGCGAGTTGCCCGGGCGACGCGCTCACCCACATCACCTCGTCGCCGATGAACTTCACCACCCGGCCGCCATCGCGAAGGACCACGTCCGAGACCGTGCCGGCGAACTCGTTGAGCAGGTCCGACAACTGTGCCGGGGTAAGCGCGTTGGTGAGCACGGTGAAGCCGGACAGGTCGGCGAAACCAATCCCGCACACCACGCTCGCCGAGGTGT
Source organism: Mycobacterium sp. 94-17 (assembly GCF_035617725.1). Taxonomy (NCBI): domain Bacteria; kingdom Bacillati; phylum Actinomycetota; class Actinomycetes; order Mycobacteriales; family Mycobacteriaceae; genus Mycobacterium; species Mycobacterium sp. 94-17. The sequence goes on along the minus strand of NZ_JAPIYN010000014.1, from coordinate 71,719 downwards.
CGCGAAGGACGCCTTCGAAGTGGGTTCGGGCGCCGGTGAGGTGGTGGCGGTGTACGACGTCGATCAGTGGACCGATGCGGGGCACGAACTCCGCGACCGCGCGGTAGGCCTGCGCCGTGGCGAGCTCGTCGTGGGTGTGGGTCATCTGGATGTCCGGCGTCCCGGCGCGGATCGCCGTCGACTCGGCCTCCGCGAGCCGGGCCATCGCGGCGCCGAGGACCCGCAGCATGCCGTGCGCGCCGTCCTCACCCACCACTACTTTGAGCGCGACCCAGGTGGACAGGGCGTCGACATCGGCCTGGCTCAGCACCGGAACGTCGGGCCCAGCGACGGTCAGGCCGAGCAGGGCCCACGCGTGCGCGACCTCTTCGGCGGATATGCCGAGCTCCGCGGCCGCGGTCTGCAGGGTATGGATCGGACGGCCCGACCAGGCCAGGACGTCACCGGCGAGCCCGAACAGCCGGCCTCGCCGTTCGGCCTCGGCCATCTCGTCGATGGTGAAGCCGAACTCGGTCAAATATTTGATCAGGTCGGCCCGCTCGCGCGGGTTGGCGATGCCGGCGGCTTCCAGCGCCTCGAAGTCCTGATAATCGGGCACCCGGCCAAGTCTGCCAGGGTGCGTCGCCGGGTTGGCCCCGATTGCTCGCTAGGGTTGGGCGTCGTGAGCGATGCGCCGGAACCGTTAAGGGGACCACTGGAAGACCGCCACCGCAGCTTGGGCGCCAATTTCGCCGAGTTCGGCGGCTGGCTGATGCCCGTGTCGTATGCGGGCACCGTCAGCGAGCACAATGCGACGCGCAACGCGGTCGGCCTGTTCGACGTCAGCCACCTGGGCAAGGCGCTGGTCCGCGGGCCGGGGGCGGCGCGGTTCGTCAACTCCGCGCTCACCAACGACCTGAACCGCATCGGGCCGGGCAAGGCCCAATACACGTTGTGCTGCACCGAATCCGGCGGCGTCATCGACGACCTGATCGCCTACTACGTCGACGACGACGAGATCTTTCTGGTGCCCAACGCCGCCAACACCGCCGCCGTGGTCGACGCGCTGCAGGCCGCCTCGACCGGCGCTGCCGCGAGCGGTCTGACCATCGTCGGCCAGCACCGCTCGTACGCGGTGCTGGCCGTGCAGGGACCGCGATCGGCCGACGTGCTCGGCGCGCTGGGCCTGCCCGCCGACATGGACTACATGGCCTACACCGACACCGCGTTCTCCGGTGTACCCGTGCGGGTGTGCCGCACCGGCTACACCGGCGAGCACGGCTACGAGCTGCTGCCGCCGTGGGACGACGCCGGTGTGGTGTTCGACGCCCTGGCGGAGGCGGTCACCAAGGCCGGCGGACAGCCGGCCGGCCTCGGCGCGCGCGACACCCTGCGCACCGAGATGGGCTACCCGCTGCACGGCCATGAACTCGCCCTCGACATCTCCCCGCTGCAGGCCCGCTGCGGCTGGGCGGTCGGCTGGAAGAAAGAGTCGTTCTTCGGCCGGGACGCCTTGCTGGCCGAGAAGGAGGCGGGCCCGTCGCGGCTGCTGCGCGGGCTGCGGATGGTGGGCCGCGGAGTGCTGCGCGCCGGGCTGACTGTGCTCGCCGGCGACGCCCCGGTGGGGGTCACCACCTCGGGCACGTTCTCCCCGACGCTGCAGGCCGGGATCGCGTTGGCGCTCATCGACACCGCCGCCCGGGTCGAGGACGGCCAGGAGGTCACCGTCGACGTCCGCGGCCGCCGCGCCGCGTGTGAAGTCGTGCGCCCGCCCTTCGTCACGGTGAAAACCCGCTAGCGCCGCCCGCGCGGGCGAAATCCGATTCCGCAGGCAGATATACAATCACCCAATGACCAGTGGCTCGCTCGAGTTCACGGTTTGGCGCTCGGCACATCCGGTCACCGATGCCGAACGCGAAACCATCCTGGCCGAGCCGGGTTTCGGCAAGCACTTTACCGACCACATGGTGTCGATCGATTACGACGAGGCCGGCGGAGGGTGGCACCACCCGCGCGTCATGCCGTACGGCCCGATCGAGCTGGACCCGTCGGCGATCGTGCTGCACTACGCGCAGGAGATCTTCGAGGGGCTCAAGGCGTACCGCTGGGCCGACGGCTCGATCGTGTCTTTTCGCGCCGAGGCCAACGCCGCCCGGCTACGGTCCTCGGCGCGCCGGCTCGCCATCCCGGAGCTGCCCGAAGAGCTGTTCATGGAATCCCTGCGCCAGCTCATCGCCGTCGACAACGCGTGGGTTCCGGCCGCCGGCGGCGAAGAGGCGTTGTACCTGCGCCCGTTCGTGATCGCCACCGAGCCCGGGCTGGGGGTGCGGCCGTCCAAGCGTTACCGCTACCTACTGATCGCCTCGCCGGCCGGCGCCTATTTCAAGGGCGGCATCAGCCCGGTCACCGTCTGGGTGTCGACGCAGTACGTGCGGGCCAGCCCCGGCGGCACCGGCGCGGCCAAGTTCGGCGGCAACTACGCGGCCTCCCTGTCGGCTCAGGCCGAGGCCGCGGCCAACGGCTGCGACCAGGTGGTGTGGCTGGACGCCGTCGAGCGGCGGTTCGTCGAAGAGATGGGCGGGATGAACATCTTCTTCGTGTTCGGCAGCGGCGGATCGGCGCGGCTGGTCACCCCCGAGCTGTCGGGCTCCCTGTTGCCGGGAATCACGCGAGACTCCTTGCTGCAGTTGGCTATTGATGCCGGCTTCTCCGTCGAAGAACGCAAGATCGATATCGACGAATGGCAGAAGAAGGCCGCCGCCGGGGAGATCACCGAGGTGTTCGCCTGCGGCACCGCCGCGGTGATCACCCCCGTGTCGCACGTCAAGTACGGCGACGGCGAGTTCACCGTCGCCGACGGCCAGCCCGGCGAGGTGACGATGGCGCTGCGCGACACCCTGACCGGGATTCAGCGCGGCACCTTCGCCGACACCCACGGCTGGATGGCGAAACTGGGTTGAGCGCGCTCGCCTGAGCGCGCTCGCCCGGCCGAGTAAGCGCGCCTAGAGCCGCACCAGACCGGCAAGCAGCACCGCGGTCACGGTCGCGGTCAGTTCGATCGTGGCGCCCAGCACGTCGCCGGTGATGCCGCCGAAGCGGCGCACGCAGTGCCGCACCAGGATCGCGCCGCAGCCCAACCCGACCAGCACCGCTACCGGCCCCTGCCACGGCCGCGGCCCGGCCACCAGGGAAACGGCCAGCAGCGCCGCGACCCAGGCCGCCACCACCGACGTCGGCTGGCTCCCGGCGACCCGGACGCCCAGAGCGCTGCCGTCGGCCGCGGGCAAAGACCGGTGGCCGGCCAGCACCGCGCTGACCCGGCCCGCGAAAACCGCCACGGCCACGGCGGCCGCCCCGGGCAAGAACCGGCCAGTGGCCCCCAGCGCCGAAAAGGCCAGCGCCTGCGTCATGACCACCACGACCACGGCGGCGACGCCGAACGGCCCGGTCGATCCGTCGCGCATCACCGCCAGCGCCCGCTGCGGCGGCCCGTAGCAGCCCAGGCCGTCGGCGGTATCGGCGACACCGTCGACATGCAGGCCGCGGGTCACCAGCAGCAGCACCGCGACCGCGAGCAGACCGGACAGCGGACTGGCCGGCCCGAACACCTGCGCGCCGGCCAAGGTCACCGCCGCGGCCAACGCTCCCAACGCCGCGCCCACCACCGGCAGCGCGGTCAGGGCGCCGCGGCCCATCGGCGCACCGCCGCGGTTCGGGACGGGCAGCACCGTACCGAACGTAAAAGCTGTTGCCAGAGAACGGATCACGATGGGGGAGGGGCCTGTTCGGGGTGCTCGGTGCGGTTGGACACCCCCGCCTGGGTGAAGGTCGCCATCGACGACAGGGCGGCCACCGCGGCGCGCACCACCGGCAGCGCCAACACCGCGCCGGTGCCCTCGCCCAGCCGCATCCGCAGGTCGAGAATCGGCTCCAAGTCCAGCGCCGTGAGCGCCAGCGCGTGCGCGGGCTCGGTGGACCGGTGACCGGCTTGCCACCACAGCCGGGCGCCCGGGGCCAGGTGCTCGGCGACCAGCGCGGCCGCCGTCACCGCCAGGCCGTCGAGCAGCAGCGGCGTCCGCCGGACCGCCGCCTGAGCGCAAAACCCGGCCATCGCGGCCAGGTCGGCGCCGCCGGCGCGGCGCAGCAGTGCGACCGGATCGGGCAGTACCTGGCGCGCGCGGAACAGGGCGTCGCGCACAGCGGCCGTCTTGCGGGCCCACCCGGCGTCATCGATCCCGGTGCCGAATCCCACCGCCACCACGGGCTCCGAGTTGGTCAGTGCCGCCACCAAAACCGCTGCCGCCGTGGTGTTTCCGATTCCCATGTCGCCGGCGATCAGCAGGTCGGCGCCGGCATCGACCTCCTGGTCGGCGATGGCCGCGCCGGCGTCCAGCGCCCGGGCGGTCTCGTCGTGGCTCAACGCGTCCTCAACCCGGATGTCGCCGCTGGCGCGGCGCACCTTGTGGGCGCCGCTCCGCTCGGTCAGCGGGGCGGCGTCCACCGCCAGGTCCGCGACCCGCACCGTCGCCGCGGCGACGTCGGCCAGGGCATTGATCGCCGCGCCGCCCGCCTCGATGTTGGCGACCATCTGCGCCGTCACCTCCGGCGGGTAGGCCGACACCCCGGAACGGGCGACGCCGTGGTCACCGGCGAACACCACCACCCGGGCACGCTCGAATTGTCTTGGCGGACACTGCCCTTGACACGCCGCGACCCACACCGACAAATCCTCGAGCCGGCCCAGCGCCCCCTTGGGTTTGGTCAGGGTGTGCTGGCGGGCGCGGGCGGCGGCGGCGACGGCCGCATCGGGCGGCGAGACGGCGGCGAATTCCATCAGGCCCCCGACGGTTTGATCGGTACCGGTTGCCCGGCCACCACCAACACAACCCGCTCGCAGAGTCGCGCCAGGCGCTGGTTCAAGCTGCCCAGTTCGTCGGCGAACCGGCGACCGGCGGCGGTGGCGGGCACGATCGTCAGCCCGACCTCCGGGCTGACCAGCACCAGCGGGGAAGCGAAGTCGCCGACCGCGGCCAGCACCTCATCGACGAGGTGCGCCACCGAGCCGCCATCCCAGGCGCCGGTGCGGTCCAGCGCGCCGGTCAGCCAGGTGCCCAGGTCGTCGACCAGGGTGGGAGTGTCCGGCGATCGGTGCAATTGCGTTGCGATGTCGTCGGTTTCGATCGTCGACCAATGGGCGGGCCGGCGGCCGCGATGCGCGGCGATGCGGTGCGCCCAGGCCGGGTCGCCGTGGCCCGCCGGCCCGGGCGCCAGGTAGTGAACCGCCTGCCCGGCCGGCAACCCGTCCGCGATGGCCTGCTCCGCCCACTGCGATTTGCCTGACCTGATCCCGCCGAGCACCAGGGTGCGCACCGGTGTCAGCCCGCTCTCCGGCGAGCTCTATTCGACACTGCTGCCGTGCTTGACCTGGGGCCGCGGCGCCCGCAGCCGGCGCATCTGAGACGCCCGTCCGGCTGCATAAAGCCCTAATTTCCAACGACTTTCGGTATTCTTGGGGAACTTCGCGTCGACCAGCCTGCTGACCTTGCGGCCCAGGATCAGGCCGTCCACGCTCATCACGACCATCAGCACCAGCATGGCCGGCGACACCCACAGCTGCAGCTGTGGCACGCCAAACATGGCGAACATCAAGAACAGGGTCGACGGCATGAACAGGCCCAGCAGATTGCGTCGGGAGTCCACCACGTCGCGAACGTAGCGGCGGATGGGGCCCTGGTCGCGGGGCAGCAGGTAGGACTCTTCGCCGGCCATCATGCGAGCCCGGCGATCCGACATGCGGGCACGGCCGGCGGCCTTGTCCGCCCGGCGCTCCTCGCGGCTGAGTTTGGGGCCGGCCAGCGTTTTGCGCCGGGCCCGCGCCTCGGAGGCCGTCATGGGCGCGGGCGCCACCGGCCCCTTCTTGGCGTTGCGGCGGGCCACGTTGCGCTTGGGCGTGGGGCGCCCCTTGGGGCCCGTCCGCTGCGCCTGTAGAGCCGCCTCGTCCGCGGCGCCGCCGACGCCGGAGGCACTCGCCGCGGCGGCGCTCTCGTCGAGATCGGTGTCCTGGCCCTTCTTACGGCCCAACAGCTTCACAGTGGCCAGGTTACTTCGCGGCGGAGTCGCACCGGAATTCGCCTGGAATGCCTTGCTATTAGCCCTGCGTGACCGCGTCCCCGGCCCTACTCTTACACGAGATGAACGGCTGCCTTTGATGAATGACGGGTCGACGACCTTCGGTGTTGATGGTCCCGGCCTCGCCCCCGGCCGCCTTCAGCTGCCCGCCATGCAGGTTCTGGTGGCTCCGGACTGCTTCGGCGAGACCATTTCGGCCCTGGAGGCCTCCGCCGCCATCGCGACCGGCTGGACGCGGTCGCGTCCCGGCGACCGGTTCGTCGTCGCCCCGCAGTCCGATGGCGGGCCCGGCTTCGTCGAGGTGCTGGCCAGCAGGCTGGGCCAGATGCGCAGCCTGCGGGTGTACGGCCCGCTGAAGGCCATGGTCGACGCCGAATGGGTGTTCGATCCCGCCTCGGCCACCGCCTACCTGGAGTGCGCGCAAGCATGCGGTTCCGCGCTGATCGGCGGGCCGCCCACCCCGGAGACCGCCATGGCGGCGCACAGCAAAGGCGTGGGGCAGCTGATCACCGAGGCGCTGCGGGTCGGGGCGAGGCGCATCGTGGTCGGGTTGGGTGGCAGCGCCTGCACCGAAGGCGGCCAGGGCATGATCGCCGAGCTCGGCGGCCTGGACGCCGCCCGCCGGAAATTGGCCGATGTGGAGCTGATCCTCGCCTCCGACACCGAATACCCGTTGCTGGGACCGTGGGGGGCGGCCCGGGTGTTCGGCCCGCAGAAGGGCGCCGACACCGCCACCGTCGCCGCGCTGGAGGTTCGCCTTCAGGCCTGGGCGCTGATTTTGGAGGCGGTGGCCGGACGAGACGTGAGCTCCGAGCCGGGGGCCGGGGCCGCCGGCGGCGTCGGCGCCGGGCTGCTGGCGCTCGGCGGCCGCTGCGAGTCCGGGGCGGCGATCATCGCCGAGCACACCCGATTGTCCGACGACCTGGACACCGCGGAGCTGATCGTCACCGGTGAGGGCCGTTTCGACGAGCAATCCCTGCACGGGAAGGTGGTGGGATTCCTCGCCGACGCGGCCCGGCCGCGGGGGATTCCTGTGGTCGTACTGGCCGGACAGGTGGATCTGGACAGCGCGACGGTACGCTCGTCGGGCATCATGGCGGCGTTGTCCATCGCCGAGCACGCCGGATCGGTGCGGCTGGCGCAGGCCGACGCGGCCAACCAGCTCATGGGATTGGCCTCCGTAGTTGCGGCGCGACTCGGGAATAGCGGCCCTGCAAGGTACCGTTGACGATGTGGACTTTCGGGCGGTCCGCACCGCCTGGCGCAAGCCGGGGATTGCGGGCTTGATCGACCCCACCCAACGATGAGGCACGTAGGAGAAGCAATGACGGTGCAAAACGAGTCGAACGCCACGACCACCCACGGCGTGATCCTGACCGAGGCCGCCGCCACCAAGGCAAAGTCCCTGCTGGACCAGGAGGGCCGCGACGACCTCGCGTTGCGCATCGCGGTGCAGCCGGGCGGGTGTGCCGGCCTGCGCTACAACCTCTTCTTCGACGACCGGGCGCTGGACGGCGACCTGACCGCGGAGTTCGGCGGTGTGAAGCTGACGGTGGACAGGATGAGCGCGCCCTACGTCGAAGGGGCGTCCATCGATTTCGTGGACACCATCGAGAAGCAGGGCTTTACCATCGACAACCCGAACGCCACCGGCTCGTGCGCCTGCGGCGACTCGTTCAACTGAGTTGATCCCGCCGGTCAGCCGGGACGGTCGCGCTCCGGCTGATGCGGTCGCCCCGCAGGCGAACGGCTAGTACGACCCGCCGGTGCGCAGCACATACGAGCAGACCATGATCTGGCCGCGCTGGAACAGCAGCTGCGCGATGCCCTGCACCTGCCCGTGCATCGGGCCGCCGCTCACCGGGGACACCCGCATGGTGAACAACGCCTGGGCCTGATACTGCGACAGGTACACGATCTTGTCGATCGAGGTCAGCTCCACCTCGGAGAACTGCTTGCGGAACGCGTCGCTGCTGAGCTTTGCCAGGGCCTGGTCGGATCGTTTGTCCTGGACGCCGTCGTACAGACCGCACAGCGCGTTGCGGGCGATCTCGTTGATGTCGCGGTGCTCGAGCGCGTCCAGATAGCCCTGAATAGCGGTCTTGGCCGCGCTCTCGGAAAACGTGGCGCCGGTGTTGGCCCCGTTGGTGCGCACCCCGTACACGATCGCCACGGTCAGCACCGCGACGAGCGCGATGGCCAGCACGAGGCCGGCGATCAGCCCCCGCTTGGACCGCTGCGGCGGGTACGGTACCGGCGGCTGCCCGGAATAATTGGCCGGAGCAGGCCCGGCTTGGGGGCCCGGGGCGAAACCCGTGTTGGGGTCGTCGGGAAACTCGAGTGGGGGGGATTGGCCGGGGGGCTCATGTCCGCTGGGTCCGCCGCTGCCGCCGCCGGTCTGGTTCGGCGAATGCGGACCTGCCATCGTGGTGCTCCTACGGTGGTAGACGGGACTGCAGGCGGGTTGGGGCCCGAGTCGGTCCCGGCGACGGAGTGAGTTCCCTAGGGAGGCTAGCGCACTGCCTCGCGCCGACCGTGCACGCAGCGACGGTCGAGGCGCGTGCGTAAGCTAGATAACCTTACTAACGAAGGGTGGAGTTTTCGTGACGATCGCGGTGACAGGTTCGATTGCAACCGACAATCTGATGCGGTTCCCCGGACGGTTTTCCGAGCACCTGCTAGCCGAGCACCTGCAGAAGGTGTCCCTGAGCTTTCTGGTTGACGACCTGGTGATTCACCGCGGCGGCGTGGCGGGCAACATCGCGTTCGCCATCGGCGTGCTGGGCGGCGACGTGGCCCTGGTCGGCGCGGCCGGCGACGATTTCGGCGAATACCGCGAGTGGCTGCAGTCACACCGCGTCAACTGCGACCACGTGCTGATCTCGGAGACCGCGAAAACGGCGCGCTTCGTCTGCACCACCGACCAGGACATGGCCCAGATCGCGTCCTTTTATCCCGGCGCCATGTCGGAGGCCCGCAACATCAAGCTGGCCGACGTCGCTGCCGCGGGCAAGCCGGACCTGGTGATCATCGGCGCCAACGACCCCGACGCGATGGTGGTGCACACCGAGGAGTGCCGCAAGCTGGGCCTGCCGTTCGCCGCCGACCCGTCCCAGCAGCTGCCCCGCCTCTCCGGCGAGGACATCGACAAGCTGGTGGACGGGGCGGCCTACCTGTTCACCAACGACTACGAGTGGGAGCTGCTGCTCTCCAAGACCGGCTGGTCCGAGGCCGACGTGCAACGCAAGGTCGACCTGCGGGTGACCACGCTGGGCGCCAAGGGCGTCGACATCGTCGAGCGCGACGGGACCACCACCCACGTCGACGTGGTGCCCGAGACCAGCCAGACCGACCCCACCGGCGTCGGGGACGCCTTCCGGGCCGGTTTCCTCACCGGCCGCACCGCCGGGCTCAGCCTGGAGCGATCCGCTCAGCTGGGCTCGCTGGTCGCCGTGCTCGTGCTGGAGTCCACCGGAACCCAGGAGTGGGCGTGGGATTCCGCGGTGGCCAAGACCCGGCTGGCCGACGCCTACGGCGACGACGCGGCCGCCGAGATCTCAGCCGTCCTCGCCTGAGGCGTGGGTCCGCGGGGCGGGGCCGCTACAGCTGCACGGGATACTGCGGTTCGCTGATCTGGGGCACCACGCTGTGCTCGACGAAGATGGCGTACCAGAGCATGAAGATGAGCAGCGTCCACAGCCGGCGGCTGTGATCGCTGACGCCGTTGCGGTGCTCGTCGAGCATCCGGCGCACGGCGGCCTTGTCGATCAGGTGATCGGCCTGCGACAGGTCCACCATCGCGTAGGCCCACTCCAACAGCTCGCCCGCGCGTAGCCAGTGCCGGATCGGCACCGGGAACCCGAGCTTGGGCCGGTGCAGCACGTGCGCCGGAAGGATCGGCTCCAGGGCGCGGCGCAGCGCGTACTTCGTCGTCGCGCGGGTGATCTTTGCCTCGACGGGCAACCGGGAGGCGACAGCGAACACCTCGGGATCCAGGAACGGCACCCGCAGCTCCAGCGAGTTGGCCATGGTCATCTTGTCGGCCTTGACCAGGATGTCGCCGCGCAGCCAGGTGAACAGATCGATGTGCTGCATGCGGGCCACCGGATCCCAGCCCGCCGATTCCGCGTACACCGGGGCCGTGACATCGGTGTGCGTCCACTCCGGGCGGAAACGCGGCAGCACGTCGCGCAACTGCGCGTCGGAGAAGCTGCGGGCATTGCCGTAGTAGCGCTCCTCGAGCGTCAGGGACCCGCGGTGCAGCAGGCTCTTGCCGCGCATCCCCTCCGGCAGGGGTTTGGACACCTTGCCCATCGAACGCCGCAGCGGCCGCGGCAGATACTCGAAGGGCTTCAGCGACAGCGGCTCCCGGTAGATCGTGTAACCGCCGAACAGCTCGTCGGCGCCTTCCCCGGACAGCACAACCTTGACGTGCTTGCGGGCCTCCCGGGCGACGAAGAACAGCGGCACCAGCGCGGGGTCGGCCACCGGCTCGTCGAGGTACCAGACGATCTCGGGCAGGGCGGCGACGAACTCGTCGGGCTTGACCACCTTGGCGATGTGGCGGGCGCCGATCGCCTCGGCCGAGGCCACCGCGATGTCGATCTCGGAGAAGCCCTTGCGCTCGAAACCGGTGGTGAACGTGATCAGGCGCGGGTTGTGCCGGATGGCCAGCGCCGCGATGGCGGTGGAGTCGATGCCGCCGGACAGAAACGCCCCGACGGTGACGTCGGCGCGCATGTGCTTGGCGACCGAGTCCTCGAGCACCGCGGTGATCTCGTCGAAGCGGGCCTGTTCGGTGTCGCGGGTCATCGGCACCGCGGCAAAGCGCGGAGTGAAGTACCGGGTGACCTCAGGTGACAGACGATCGGGACGGATCCGGGCGTAGCAACCCGATTCCAGCCGGCGCACGCCTGCGTGCAGCGTCTCGGGCTCGGGCACGTACTGCAGCACGGTGTAGTGCTGCACGGCCCGCTCGTCGATGCCGGTGTCGAATCCGACCAGCTCGGCTACGTCCAGCAGGCACTTCTTCTCGCTGGCCACCGCCGTGCCGCCGGGGCCCGTCGCCATGAACAGCGGCTTGATGCCGAAAGGATCACGGGCACAGAACAATTCACGCGTTTCGGTGTCCCACAGCGCGAACGCGAACATGCCGCGCAGCCGGGTCAGGACGCCGGTGCCCCAGAAGTGGTAGCCGGCGACGATGGCCTCGCCGTCGCCGTCGGTGGCGAAGACGGCGCCGTGGGAGGCGGCCAGTTCCTGGCGCAACTCGAGGTAGTTGTAGATCTCGCCGTTGAACACCAGCACGTAGCGCTCGGGCGCGCCGGGCGGCCCCCAGCGCAGCGGCTGATGCGAATGCGCGATGTCGATGATGGACAGCCGGTTGAAGCCGAAGACCGCCCCGCCCTCGGCGCCCGCCGCTCCGAGATCGACCCACGTGCCGGGCTCGTCGGGCCCGCGATGGCGCATCGAATGGGACGCGCGCGCGACGGCGTCGTCGGCCCGGGCGTTGGCCCCTTGTCTTTCCGGGCCCTCCGGGGCGGCGACGAACGCCAGCAGACCACACACGGCGCCCCAGTATGCCGCACTTGCCGGGTGTGCGTGGCCCGGCGGGCCGGGGTTTCGTCGCCCGGCCCAGGCCCGTGGTCTACGCTGCGTAGTATTCGATATTCGAGCAGGAGGCGCTAACGTGACCCCTCGCGAGCAGGACCGTTCGCAACGTTTGTCGCAGGGCAGGTTTCGGCGCCGGTCCGGGGGCTCCGGGCGCCCGGCGAAAGCCGCTTCCCGCCGTCTTCGGCACGTCGCGCTGGCCTGCGTGCTGGGTGTGCTGGCGTTGTTCCTGAGCGGATGCAGCAGCTGGGCGGACGCGCTGGCGTTGGGCTGGCCGCGGGGCATCACGCCGGAGGCTCACCTCAACCGGGAACTGTGGATCGGCGCGGTGATCGCCTCGCTGGTGGTCGGCGGCATCGTGTTCGCCCTGATCTTCTGGGCGTCGGCATTCCACCGCAAGAAAGCGACCGACACCGACCTGCCCCGCCAGTTCGGCTACAACATGCCGCTGGAGCTGGCGCTGACGGTGACGCCGTTCCTCATCATCTCGGTGCTGTTCTACTTCACCGTGGTGGTGCAGGAGAAGATGCTGCACCTGGCCAAGGACCCCGAGGTAGTGATCGACGTCACGGCCTTCCAATGGAACTGGAAATTCGGCTATCAGCGCGTCGCCTTCAAGGACGGCACGCTGACGTACGACGGCGCGGACCCGGTGCGCAAGAAGGCCATGCTGTCCAAGCCGGAGGGCAAGGACGCGCACGGTGAGGAGCTCGTCGGTCCGGTCCGCGGGTTCAACACCTCGGACCGCCAGTACCTGAACTTCGACAAGGTCGAGACGCTGGGATCCAGCGACGAAATCCCGGTGCTGGTGCTGCCCACCGGCAAGCGCATCGAGTTCGACCTGGCCTCCGCGGACGTGATCCACACCTTCTGGGTGCCCGAGTTCCTGTTCAAGCGCGACGTGATCCCCAACGCGGATGCCAACAACTCGGTGCACGTCTTCCAGACCGAAGAGATCCAGACGCCCGGTGCGTTCGTGGGCCACTGCGCCGAGTTCTGCGGCACGTATCACTCGATGATGAACTTCGAGGTTCGGGTGGTGGCACCCAACGACTTCAAGGCCTACCTGCAGCAGCGGATGGACGGAAAGAGCAACGCCGAGGCGTTGCAGGCGATCGGGCAGCCCCCGCTCGCGGTGACCACCCACCCATTCGACACCAAGCGCGGTCAATTGGCTGGAAGCCAGTAGGTTAGGACACCAGATGCATATCGAGGCCAGGCTATTCGAGTTCATTGCCGGGTTTTTCATCGTGGTCGCGGTGCTCTACGGGGTGCTGACCGCGATCTTCGCCACCGGGGGCGTGGAGTGGGCGGGCACCACCGCGCTGGTACTGACTGGCGGCCTGGCGTTGATCACGGCGACCTTCTTCCGCTTCGTGGCGCGCCGGCTGGACACCCGGCCGGAGGACTACGAGGGCGCTGAGATCAGCGACGGGGCAGGCGAATTGGGTTTCTTCAGCCCGCACAGCTGGTGGCCCATTCTGGTCGCGCTGTCCGGGTCGGTGACCGCGGTGGGCATCGCGCTGTGGCTGCCGTGGCTGATTGCGGCCGGTGTGATGTTCATCCTGACGTCGGTGGCCGGGCTGGTCTTCGAGTACTACATCGGCCCCGAGAAGCACTGATTCGCGGCATAAAGGTCACAATCAGATCACGTGATCGGCGGGCTCTTCGCCACGACGGCTTTGCCCCTTTGGGGTTCGGTAGTGTTTTGCCCAGGCAAACGAGGAGCTTCCCAAGCGCCCGCCACGCGGGTCTTGCGCGCAGGTGAGGCAGTCGAACAGGGTAGGCAAAGGCAGAGATGAGCGGGTCGAGACCCCCGGGATGGGATCCTGACGAACCCGACCCTGCCGACCCGATCAGCCACCAACCGGATGCCGGTGAGCCCGAGGACCGCCCGGAACCGGGCGGCAATGTCGAGCCCGAGCCCTTCGACGACAGCGCCGGACCTCCCGCCGCGAAACAGGCGGACGAGACGGACGCGTATTCACGGGCCTACTCGGCGCCGGAGTCCGAGCACTTCACCGGTGGCCCCTACCTGCCGGCCGATCTGGGCCTCTACGACTACGACGACTTCGACGACGCCTCCGACGCCGAGCACGAACGCAGCACCGCGCGCTGGCCGTGGGTGGTGGGGGTGGCCGCCATCGTGGCCGCGATCGCGCTGGTCGTGTCCGTCTCGCTGCTGTTCGCGCGCACCGACACCAACAAGCTCGCCAACCCCGCGACCACCACCCCGTCCACGCCGCCGCTGCAGGACGAGATCACGACCACCAAGCCACCGCCCCCACCGCCGCCACCGCCACCGCCACCCACGACCGAACCGCCGCCGCCCCCGACAGCAACGGAGACCCAGACTGTGACGGTGACGCCCTCTCCGGCACCGCCGCCCCCGCCCGCGCCCGCCCCGGCGCCGCCGCCGGCGCCGTCCTCGGCGGCCGCGCCGCCGCCCACCACCCCCGCGGGCCCGCGCCAGGTCACCTATTCGGTGACCGGCACCAAAGCCCCGGGCGACATCATCTCGGTGACCTACGTCGACGCGTCCGGCCGGCGCCGCACGCAGCACAACGTCTACATCCCGTGGTCGATGACCGTCACCCCGATCTCCCAGTCGGACGTGGGCTCGGTCGAGGCGTCCAGCCTGTTCCGGGTAAGCAGGCTCAATTGCTCGATCACGACCAGCGACGGGACGGTGCTTTCGTCGAACAGCAACGACTCGCCGCAGACGAGCTGCTGATGGTCGGCGGCTATTCGGCGTATCGGCGCGGCGCGGGTGACGACACCATCGCGCCCGAGGTCATCGACCGCATCCTGGTTGGCGCGTGCGCGGCCGTCTACCTGGCGCTGCTCGGCGTCAGCGTGGCGGCCGCCGTCGCCCTGGCGGATCTGGGCAGGGGCTTTCACAAGGCGACCAGCAGCCCGCACACCACCTGGGTGCTGTACGCCGTCATCATCGTGTCGGCGCTGATCATCGCGGGCGCGATCCCGATCCTGTTGCGCGCCCGGCGCATGTCCGAGTCCGAGCCGGCCGCTCAGGCGATGACCGCGCCGGCGCGGGGGCCGGCGAAGCCGCTGGCGCGGCTGGGCGCCCTGCGCTCCGAGCGGACCACCACGGTGCAGACGGCGACGTCAGCGTCGGGCGCAGAGTTGTCGGGTGAGGCGGTGGACCGAGTCTGGTTGCGCGGCACCGTGATACTGATCGGCACCATGGGCGCGGCATTGGTCGCGGTCGCGACGGCGACCTACCTGATGGCGGTCGGTCACGACGGCGCGTCGTGGGTCGGATACGGCTTCGCCGGCGTCATCACCGCGGCCATGCCGGCGGTGGAGTGGCTGCACATTCGACAACTCCGCGAGGTCGTCGCCTAGCAGTAGCCACCGGCCGGTCGCGGCGGGGTTGCTGGGGGAGTCCTGGGGGAGCCAGGGGAGCCCTTGCCTGCGTCCGTGACACATAAACGTCTGCGAAGACACGCCGCCGGGCGGCGCCGCCGTGGTTTATATCTCGCAGCGACGTCCCGCACGCGGTCACGTCCCGCCGGCGCACGCAGACGATGAATGAGGGGGCCGAGGCGTCCCCGCTAGTGTGCGCCGCCCTCGCCGTTGGACGAGCCGTTCGTCGACCCGTTGCGGCCGTCCTGGTGCTCGCGCAGTGCGGTCAGGGCGCGCTGCTCGGAGCCGTGCGCCGCCTCACGCAATGCCGCGTCCTCGGATACCGGGTCGGCGAACAGGAAGCTGCCGCTGCCCGGCGATCCGCCCGAGCCCAACTTGTTCATCTTCTTGGGCAGGGCCGCGCCCTGGTACTCGAGCGGCAGCGGGTGGCCGTGGTCGTCGACCGGGCCCAGCGGCTGGTGCAGCTCGATGTAGGCGCCGTGCGGCAGCCGCTTGATGATGCCGGTCTCGATGCCGTGCTCGAGCACCGCGCGGTCGCTGCGCTGCAGTCCGATGCACCACCGGTAGGTGATGAAGTAGACGACCGGCGGCAGGATCACCATGCCGATGCGCCCGATCCACGTCGTCGCATTCAGCGAGATGTCGAACTTGAACGCAATGATGTCGTTCATCGCGCACAGGGTCAGCAACATGTAGAACGCGATCGCCATGGCCCCGATCGACGTGCGCACCGGCACGTCGCGCGGCCGCTGCAGCAGGTTGTGGTGCGCGCGGTCACCGCTGAACCGCTTCTCCAGGAACGGGTAGACCACCAGCAGGCCGAAAATCCCGCCCATGATCAGCGCTACCCAGACCGCCGCCGGAATGGTGTGGTGCCAGAAGTAGAACTCCCAGGGCGGCCAGATGCGGGCCAGGCCTTCGGTCCACATCATGTAGAAGTCCGGCTGCGAACCGGCCGAGACGTGAGAAGGCTTGTAGGGACCAAGGTTCCAGATCGGGTTGATCTGCAGCAGGCCACCCAGCAGGCCCAGCACGCCGACGATCGCGGCGAAGAACGCCCCGGACTTGACGGCGAACACCGGCATCACCCGGACGCCCACCACGTTGTGCTCGGTGCGACCGGGGCCGGGGAACTGGGTGTGCTTCTGGAACCACACCATGGCCAGGTGCAGCCCGATCAGCGCCAGGATGATCCCGGGCAGCAGCAGGATATGCAGGGAATACATTCGCGGAATGATGTAACCCGCTGTGGCGCATTCGCTTCCGACGCCGCCACAGGGGAAGTCACCGCCGAACAGGGCCCAGTGCAGCCAGGTGCCGATCACCGGCATGCCCAACGTGATCGAGGACAGCGCGGCACGCAACCCGATGCCCGACAACAGGTCGTCGGGCAGCGAGTAGCCGAAGTAGCCCTCGAACATGGCCAGGATCAGCAGCAGCGAACCGATGACCCAGTTGGCCTCGCGCGGCCGTCGGAACGCGCCGGTGAAGAAGATGCGGGCCAGGTGCACCATGATCGACGCGGAGAAGATCAGCGCCGCCCAGTGGTGGACCTGACGCACGAACAGGCCGCCGCGCACCTCGAAGGAGATGTCGAGGGTCGAGGCGAAGGCCTTCGACATGTCCACGCCGCGCAGCGGCTGGTAGGCGCCGTTGTAGGTGACCTCACCCATGGACGGATCGAAGAACAGCGTCAGGTACACGCCGGTGAGCAGCAGCACGATGAAGCTGTACATCGCGATCTCGCCCAACAGGAATGACCAGTGCGTGGGGAAGACCTTGTTGAGCTGTCTGCGGACCGCCGCCGACGGGTGGTAACGCGTGTCGATGTCCTCGCCTTGGCGGGCCAGGACATCGTTCAGCTTCGGGGGACTCAGTTTCGGACTCATGTTGTCGTCCTCTCCCAGAATGCCGGTCCGACGGGCTCGATGAAGTCACCGTTGGCGACCAGGTACCCGTTGGTGTCGATGGTGATCGGCAGTTGCGCCAGCGCACGCGCGGCCGGCCCGAAGATCGGCTTGGCGAAATGCAACGCGTCGAACTGCGACTGATGGCAGGGGCACAGGATGCGGTAGGACTGCTCCTCGTACAGCGATGCGGGGCAACCCAGGTGCGAGCAGACCTTCGTGAAGGCGAACAATTCGCCGAAGTTAAAGCTCTCCTGGCCCTGTCGCTTGACCACGCGGCCCATGTCGGTGGGCCGAACCCGGATGAGCATCACCGGGTTTCGCACACCTTGGTTGATGGCCCGCAGCTTTTCCTGCGATTCCGGGGTGGTGCCGTCTCCGTCGGACTCCCGCCACGGGAAGACGGTTTCCATCCCGCCGGCGTCGAGGTCCTCGGGACGCATCTTGACGAACGGCGACGTCGAGGCCGAGCCGGTGGCACGGGCCAGATAGATGGTCTCGCCGTGGTAGCGCGGGGTCCACCCGGAGGTGAACAGCACCGCCTTCTTGCCGTCGGCGGTCTGCACCACCGGTTTCCACGGGTTCTTGATCAGCCCGCCGGCAAACGCGACCAGGGTGGACAGACCGAACGCGCCCAGCCCCATTCCCAGCGACAGGCCGATCAGCTTGCGCCGCCCGACCGTCGAACCCTGGTACGCGTCGGCCAGGTTGGCCACCACCGTCTTGCGGTCGACCTCACGCGAGGCGCCGTCGTGGCGGTCCTGGATCGAAATCTCTTCCGGGATAAAGCGTTTCTGATACAGGATGACGCCGATCCCGATCGACAGAATCGCCATCCCGAACGTCAGGCCGTACAGCGGTGTGGTCAGCGTGTACAGCACGCTGCCGGCTTCCTCCTTGGGCTTGTACTCCCACGGCCAGAACAGGAAGATCAGCAGCAGCGCCAGCCCGAAGAAGCCGCCCAGCAAAAGCCACAACGCGACGCCACGCTCGGCGCGCTTTTCGGCCTTGGTGCCCTCGATCGGCCAGCGGGGTTCCTTGAACACCGTTTCGACGCCGTCCAGCTTGCCGCCGAGCGTCACCAGTTCCTGCTGCGACATGGCGGCCAGTGCCGCGTCGTCGGGCTCCTTCTCGCCGGCTCCCTGCGGGTTCCCGCCGGTGTCAGAGCCGCGAACGTCGCCTTCGCTCATTTTGCGCCGCTCCTCATCGCTTCGTGCCACGCAAGCGGGAGGCGCCCCCACTGCATCGTCTCGACGCGGCTCATGCTCGTGCCCCAATCCACAATGCCAGCGCGATGGCGGCGACCATCCCGATGATCCAGGCGGCCATGCCCTCGGGCGCGGGTCCGAACCCGCCGAGGCCGTAGCCGCCGGGCTGGCGCTCCTCGGTCACCGCCTTGATGTAGCCGATGATGTCCTTCTTGGCTTCCAAGGACAGCTGGCGGTCGGAGAACTTCGGCATGTTCTGCGGGCCGGTCCGCATGGCCGCCAGAATCTGCTGCTCGTTGGCGGGCTCCAGGTCCGGCGCGTACTTACCCGACGACAGTGCGCCGCCCTTGCCGGTGAAGTTGTGGCAGGAGGAGCAGTTCAGCCGGAACAGGTCACCGCCGCGGCCCAGATCCTCGCCGCGCAGCGAGCGCATCGCCAGGCTGCCGTCCGGGTTGCGCACCGTGGTGGGGCCGCCGCCGTTGGCCTGGACGTAGGCGCCCAGCGCGTCGACCTGGCCCTCGTCGAAGATCGGGTCCTTGCGCGGCGCCTGGGCCTCGCCGGTCATCGCCGGCATCCGGCCGGTCGACACCTGGAAGTAGACGGCCTCCTCGCCGACGCCGATGAGGCTCGGCCCGCGGTCGGGCACACCCTGCAGGTTGGCGCCGTGGCAGGACACGCACGACGTGTCGAACAACTGCTTGCCGGTGCGCAGCAGCGCCGAGTTCGACTCGTCGGCGACGGCCACCTGCGGCCGCGGGGTCAGGATGGCGGCCAGGCCACCGGCAATGGTCAGCGCGATCAGCAGCAGCAGGCCGCCGGACAGCCGGCGACGCAGCCGCCGCCGGGAGCGGTCGCGCTGCCCCTGTGACGGCTTGGCCGCACCGGGTCGGGTAGATCCCAGTTTCTTCAACCGAGCACTCCTGTTCGTCCAGCGCCTGCTCATCGGATGAAATAGATCACGGCGAACAGCGCGATCCACACGATGTCGACGAAATGCCAGTAGTAGGAGACGACGATGCTGGCGGTCGCCTGCGCCGGCGTGAACTTGGTCATCGCGGTGCGGGCCAGCAGGAAGATGAAGGCGATCAGGCCGCCGGTGACGTGCAGTCCGTGGAAGCCGGTCGCCAGGTAGAACACGCTGCCGTAGGCGCTGCCGGGGATTGTGGTCCCGTGTGTCGCCAGATGGAAGTACTCGTAGCCCTGGCCGCACACGAAGAACAAACCCATCAGGAAGGTCAGCACGTACCAGCGGCGCAGCCCGAACACGTCGCCGCGTTCGGCCGCGAACACCCCCATCTGGCAGGTGAACGACGACGCGATCAGCACCAATGTGACCGGGACGGCCTGGTAGAGGTTCAGCTCGGTCGGCGGCGGCGGCCACTTGCCGCCCGCCTGGGCGCGGGCGGTGAAGTACATCGCGAACAGGCCGGCAAAGAACATCAGCTCGCTGGAGAGCCAGACGATGGTGCCCACGCTGACCATGTTGGGTCGGTTCAGCGAATGCACCCGCGACGTAATTGCAGTACCCGAAGTCCCGGCAGCGCTGGTCACATCCGCAAGTATGACGCTTTGTAGTTGTTGAACTCCACCCGGGGCGGCATTTGATGCCTGGCGCGTCGCGCCCGCGTGCGCGACGGGGAGGTTGGGGCGGGTGTGGTCGTCGTGGGACCATCTGCGCGTGGCTTTGTCGTCCGACGTTTCGCCTTCCGGCGCGTCCCCGATCTCCTGGCCGCGGGTCCTGTCCCGGCTGACCGGGGGCCAGGACCTGACGCGCGGACAGGCCGCATGGGCGATGGACCAGATCATGGCCGGCGAAGCGAGCCCCGCCCAGATCGCGGCCTTCGCGGTGGCGATGCAGGTGAAGGTGCCCACCTCGGCCGAGGTCATCGAGCTGGCCGAGGTAATGCTCGATCACGCGGTGCCGATGCCCGCGCTCCGCGACGACACCGTCGACATCGTCGGCACCGGTGGCGACGGCGTCAACACGGTGAACCTGTCCACGATGGCGGCGATCGTGGCCGCGGCCGCGGGCGTGCCGGTGGTCAAGCACGGCAACCGGGCGGCCTCGTCGTTGTCGGGCGGCGCCGACACCCTCGAGGCGCTGGGCATCCGCATCGACCTCGGGCCCGAGCAGGTCGCACGCAGCCTCGACGAGGTCGGCATCGCGTTCTGCTTCGCGCCGCTGTTCCATCCGTCCTACCGGCACACGTCCGCGGTGCGCCGTGAGATCGGCGTGCCAACGGTGTTCAATCTCCTTGGGCCACTGACCAATCCGGCCAGACCGCGGGCCGGGTTGATCGGCTGCGCATTCGCCGACCTCTCCGAGGTGATGGCCGGTGTGTTCGCCGCCCGCCGGTCCAGCGTGCTGGTGGTGCACGGTGACGACGGGCTCGACGAGCTCACTACCACCACCACCAGCACGATCTGGCGGGTGCAGGCCGGCACGGTGGACAAGCTCACCTTCGATCCGGCCGGATTCGGTTTCCCCCGAGCCGATCTCGACGACCTGCTGGGCGGCGACGCGCAGGCCAACGCGGCGGAGGTCCGCGCGGTGCTGGCCGGTGACAAGGGTCCCGTGCGCGACGCCGTCGTCCTCAATGCCGCCGGTGCGATCGTCGCCCATGCCGGGCTATCCAGCCGCGCTGAATGGCTGCCGGCGTGGGAGGACGGGTTGGCCCGCGCCCGCGCGGCCATCGATTCCGGTGCGGCCGAACACTTGCTCGCGGGATGGGTGCGGTTCGGCCAGCAGGCCTGACCCCCGAAGCGCCTGGTTGGCGGCCAGTCGCGCCGAGCGCGCAGACGTGGCCCACGCCGACCACGGCCCGGCCGAGCGCAGCGGGGAAGCCCAGCCGTCCTCGGCCAACCGGACGATGCGTACCCCGGGTGTGGTCAACCAGCGCGCGATGAGCGCGGTCTCCTCGACCGGCGCGCCGCCCAGCGGGGCCGGGGTGGGCAGAATCGCTTGTGCCCCGGCAACTATCGCGTCGACGACCGGCATCGGCGGAACCCCGCGCCTGGCGCAGCCCGCCGCGGCGAGCCTGCCGTGGCGGATGACGGCCAAGTGGTAGCCGCCCTGCTCATCGGGTGCGGCGGCGACCAGCTCGGGCAGCGCGGCCAGGGCGCGCAGTCGCTGACCGCGCCACAGCGTCTCGACCGCGGTGACGGTGTGGTCGCGCAGGCGCGCGGCGCTTTCGAAATGATGCCGCCCGGCGAGCACGCCCACCTGGTCCACGGCCGCGGCCAGCGCGGCGTTGTCTGAGCCGTCGATCAGCGCCGCGACCCGCGCGACGGCGGCCGCGTACTGGGTGGCGGTGACGCCGCGCGCGGCCGGGCACGGCGACACCTCTGCCTCGGCGCACAGCGGCCCGTGCAGCGCCGAGCGGCCCAGCCGGTTGGTGCAGGTTCGTAGCCCGGTGAACCGGGCCAGCAGCGCGGCCGTGTCGGCGGCGTCGGCGCGGGCGCTGAACGGGCCGACGGCGCGGTCGTGCCGCGGCGCCCGCACCACGGCCAGCCGGGGGAAGGCCTCGTCGGTGAGCGTCACCCACCACCACCGCTGCGGGAACCTGGACCGCCGGTTGTACGGCGGGGCGTGCGCGGCCAGCAGCCGCAGTTCGCGCACGCCGGCCTCCAGCGCGTGGGCGCACTCGACGTGGTCGACCGCGCCGGCCAGCGCGACCATCTCCTTCATCCGGCCGCGCGGTTCGGCGCCGGTGAAGTACTGACCAACCCGGCGCCGCAGGTCCACTGCGGTGCCGACGTAGAGCACCTCGCCCGACGGCCCGCGGAACAGGTACACACCCGGCCGGCGCGGCAGGTGCTCGGCGAGGACCCGCTTGCGGCGCTGGGCGGGTGTCACGTCGGGCAGGTACGAACGCAGGTCGGCGTAGGTGTGTACGCCCTGATTGCCGACCCGCTCGATAAGGGCGTGCAAGACGTCGACGGTGGCGCGCGCGTCGTCCAGGGCGCGGTGGGTGGGCTGAGTGGTGACGGCGAACAGCCGCGCCAGCGCGGCCAGCCGCACGCTGGGCGCTTCCTCGCGGCTGAGCAC
The DNA here is from genome assembly GCF_035617725.1 of Mycobacterium sp. 94-17. NCBI lineage: Bacteria > Bacillati > Actinomycetota > Actinomycetes > Mycobacteriales > Mycobacteriaceae > Mycobacterium > Mycobacterium sp. 94-17. Next base: position 49,451 of record NZ_JAPIYN010000014.1, on the reverse strand, counting down.
CCGGCGGGCCAGCCGGACCGTGCACAGTACCCGCGGGCGCGGCCAGGCGATGTCGCACCGCTGCGCCGCTGCTCGCAGGAAGCCGACATCGAACCCGGCGTTGTGCGCGACCAGCACCGTTCCGCGGTCCAATCGGGCGAACTCGAAAAACATCGGCAGCACGGAGTCGATCGTCGGTGCGTCGGAAACCATCGCGGTGGTGATGCCCGTCAGCCGCACGATCTGAGGCGGGATGCTGCGCTGCGGATCCACCAGGGTGGCGAACTCGCCGAGCACCGCGCCGCCGCGCACCTTGACCGCCCCGATTTCGGTGATCGTGTCGGCTGGGGCGCCCTGGGCGCCCTCGGTGCTTTTGGTGCGACCACCGGTGGTCTCGAGGTCGACCACCACGAAGGTGGTCTCGCGCAGCGAGAGCTCGTCGGGCGTCAGCGGTGACCCCACGTCGGCGAAGCTCAGCTGAGTCGCACTCCGGGAAGGCACGGCGGTGACGTTAACGGCGACGGCCGACACCCGCGCGGCACCCACGCCGGGCGAGCGGGGAAACGCGCAAGCGGATGTCGGTGGCCGCGGTTACCGTTCGGGCAGTCCGGCGTGATAGTTCGCCGACAACCGCCGACAACCGGTTGAAAACGTTGAACAGCCAGAGCGAGAGGACCGATTCCGATGGCACCGAGAACTGGACCGACCGACGCCCGCGACACGCCGCCAGACCCGGAGGCGCCGATGGTGATCGACTGCGACGAATGCGCGGTGCGTGGACCCGGCTGCCGCGAATGCGTTGTCAGCGTGATACTCGGGGTCCCGGATACTTTATTGCGCGACGAGCGGGCGGCTTTGGAAGTTCTTGCCGAGGTCGGATTGGCGCCGCGACTTCGGCTCGTGCCGATTCGGAGAGGTCGGGGATCTGGTGTAGCCTAAACGCCTTGTCCCACAAAGGTCCTCGGGCCACCCGAAACGACTCACATAGAAATGCCAGGATTCTTTCTAATTTCTTAACCGCTTGCTTTGGACAAACGTCGATATCGTTTCGTAACCTGTTTGAGACCTAAACCAGCTCGACGACAATTCGTCGATGGCCGTTTAAGGAAGCAAATCTTGAGGCTCGACTCTAGGTACCCGGTTGCGCGTGTTCTGACACGTTCGGCCATTGGGACGCTAGCCGGCTTCGCGATCTTCTCCGGTGTCTTGACCGGCCCCGCGTGGGCAGACCCGGCGCAAGACGCCACCGCAAAACTCAACGAGTTGTCCCGCCAGGCCGAGCAGACCACCGAGGCCATGCACAGCGCCCAGCTGGATCTCAACGACAAACTGGCCGCGCAGCGCGCCGCGGACAAGAAGCACAACGACGACCAGGCCGCCGTCGACGCGGCCAAGGCGCACCTGTCGTCGTACCAGGACGCGGTGAACAAGCTGGCCGCGGCGACGTACATGGGCGGTCGCATCGATGGCATGCAGGCCATCCTGACCGCCGGCTCGCCGCAGGGCCTGATCGACAAGCTGGCGGTGCAGCGGGTGATGGCCGCGCAGATGGCCAGCCAGATGAAGAGCTACCGGATCGCCGGGGAGCAGGCCGCCAAGGCCGAGCGGGAGTCCGCCAAGTCGGCCGCCGACGCCAAGAGCGCGGCCGAGCAGGCCGCCGCGGTCCGGGCGAGCCTGCAGTCCAAGCAGAGCCAGCTGCAGGTGCAGATCGCGGTCGTCAAGTCGCAATACCTTTCTTTGACCACTGATCAGCGCGCCGCGCTGGCCAATCCCGGACCGGCCGCGCCGGCGCCGGGCGCCCCCGCGCCCGAAGCGGCGCCCCCGGGCGCACCCGGGCAGGCACCCGGTGAGGCTCCGCCCGGCGGGATGCCCGGCATGCCCGGCTCGACTCCCGGCGGTGTCGGCGGCGGCGACCGCGCCACCGTCGTGCAGGCCGCGCTGACTCAGGTCGGTTCGGCCTATGTATGGGGTGGCGCCGCTCCCGGTGGCTTCGACTGCTCCGGCCTGGTGATGTGGGCGTTCCAGCAGGCCGGGATTTCGCTGCCGCACTCCAGCCAGGCGATGGCCCACGGCGGCCAGCCGGTTGCGCTGTCGGATCTGCAGCCCGGCGACGTGCTGACCTTCTATTCCGACGCCTCGCACGCCGGGCTCTACATCGGCGACGGCATGATGATCCACTCGTCTACCTACGGCGTGCCGGTGCGGGTGGTGCCGATGAACTCCTCCGGCCCGATTTACGACGCCCGCCGTTACTAGACACCCCCGGCCGCGCCGGCGGCTCCCGATACTGCTGGCCGGGCTATTCGTCGTCGAACTGCTGGTGGCCGCGGCCGTGCCGTTCGACGCCACCCGCGAAAGCCGGATCCGGCCCGCGCAGCTGGTGATACCCGCCCGCAGTCAGGTGGCCGCCTCGACCCGATCGATCACCGTCGGCGACCGGACCGTGCGGCTGCTCGGTCAGGGCCCGGCCGCTGAGCGGTTGCTGTCCCGGGTGGCCGCGGACATGGGCGCGGCGATCACCGCGGTGGAGTCGTTCTGGGGCCTCGACTGGGCCCGCGAGATTTCCATCGTCGCGGCCGGCACCGACGAGGGGTTTCGCGCCGCCGCGGGCGGCGGACCGGCGTCGCAGTGGGCCGATATCGCGGCCGTGACGGTCGCGGACCGCGTCGATCCCGTTCGGCGGGTCGCCGTCGGCCAGCGGATCGTGTTCGCCCCGGGCGCTGCGGGCATGAGCCCCGCGTCATTGCGAATCGTGGTGACCCACGAGCTTTTTCACTACGCCGCCCGGCCCGACACCGTGGCCGACGCACCCCGCTGGCTCACCGAGGGCGTCGCCGACTTCGTCGGCCGCCCGCCCACGCCCGTGCCCCCCGACACGTTGCTGCCCATGACGCTGCCCACCGACGGCGACCTGGACGAGCCGGGGGCGGCGCGGTCATTGGCCTATGACCGCGCCTGGTGGTTCGCCCGATTCGTCGCCGACGCCTACGGGCCGCCGAAGCTGCGCGACCTCTACCTGGCCACCTGCGGCATCCGGCACACCGACCTTGCCGCCGCCGGCCAAGACGTGCTGGGCACCGGCCCGGCGGGCCTGCTCACGGCCTGGCAACAGTGGCTGACCCACTAGGGCCGGCCCGCTCGGCTCAGGCCAGGTGCCTGGTCGGCGTCGCCGTCACGCTAGCGTGACGCAGGTGAGTCGGGTCCTGCTGGTAACCAACGACTTTCCGCCCCGCCGCGGCGGCATCCAGTCGTACCTCGGTGAGTTCGTCGACCGGCTGGTCGACACCGGGTCGCATTCGGTGACGGTGTACGCGCCGCACTGGAAGGGCGCCGAGGCCTACGACGAGGCCGCCCGCTACCGCGTGGTGCGCCATCCGGGCACGCTGATGCTGCCCGGCCCGGCCGTGGACGCCCGAATGCGGCGGCTGATCGTCGACCACGGGATCGACACCGTCTGGTTCGGCGCGGCCGCCCCGCTGGCCCTGCTGGCCCGGCGGGCCCGCGGGGCCGGGGCGCGCCGCGTGCTGGCCAGCACGCACGGCCACGAGGTCGGCTGGTCCATGCTTCCGGTCGCCCGCTCGGTGCTGCGCCGCATCGGCGAGGACACCGACGTCGTCACCTTCGTCAGCCGCTATACCCGGTCCCGGTTCGCGCCGGCCTTCGGCGCCAAGGCTGCGCTGGAATATCTGCCCCCCGGAGTGGACATCGACCGGTTTCGGCCCGACCCGGCGGCCCGGGCCGAACTGCGTGACCGCTACGGGTTGGGCGAGCGGCCCACGGTGGTGTGCGTGTCCCGGCTGGTGCCGCGCAAAGGCCAGGACATGCTCATCAAAGCCCTGCCGTCGGTGCGCCGGCGGGTCGAGGGCGCCGCGCTGGTCATCGTCGGTGGCGGTCCGTATCAGGACCCACTGTGCGCGCTGGCCCGCGAGTGCGGGGTCGCCGACGACGTCACCTTCACCGGCGGTGTACCGGCCGCCGAGTTGCCCACGCATCACGCGCTGGCCGACGTGTTCGCGATGCCTTGTCGCACCCGCGGCGCCGGACTGGACGTTGAGGGGCTGGGCATCGTGTTCCTCGAGGCGTCGGCGACCGGTGTGCCCGTCGTCGCCGGCAAGTCGGGGGGAGCTCCAGAAGCGGTGCGGCACAACAAGACCGGGCTGGTCGTCGACGGCCGCGAGGTGGACGAGATCGCCGATGCCATCGCCGAACTGCTGACCGATCGCGACCGGGCGGCCGCGATGGGCGCGGCCGGGCGCGACTGGGTGACGGCACAGTGGCGCTGGGACACCCTGGCGGCGCGGTTGGGCACGCTGCTCGGCTGACCGCCTGGCGCGCCTACTCGGACTGGTAGATGGCCTCGATGTCGGAGGCGAACTTCTCGGCCACCACGTTGCGCTTGACCTTCATCGTCGGCGTCAACTCGCCAGTGTCCTCGGTGAAGTCGACCGGCAGGATGCGGAACTTGCGGATCGACTCGGCGTGCGAGACCGCCTGATTCGCGTCCTTGATCGCCGCGTCGACCTCGGCCATCAGGTCGGGATCGGTGGTCAGATCGCTCACCGCCGCGCCGGCCCCCTTCTGGTTGCGCTGCTTCCAGCCATCGAACGCTTCCGGGTCGATGGTGATCAACGCGCCGATGAACGGCTTGTTGTCCCCGACGACCATCGCCTGGCTGATCAACGGGTGGGCCCGCAGCCGGTCCTCGAGGACGGCCGGAGCGACGTTCTTGCCGCCCGCCGTCACGATGATCTCCTTCTTGCGCCCGGTGATCTTCAAGAAGCCGTCCTCGTCGAGGACGCCCAGATCGCCGGTCCTGAACCAGCCGTCGGTGAAGGCGTCGTCGGTGGCCTGCTCGTTGCGCCAGTAGCCGCCGAACACCACGCCGCCGCGCACCAACAGCTCGCCATCGTCGGCGATGCGCATGCTGTTGCCGGGCAACAGCGTTCCGACGGTGCCGACCTTGACGTTGCCGACCTGGTTGACGGTGATCGCCGAGCTGGTCTCGGTCAGGCCGTAGCCCTCGTGGATGGTCAGGCCCACGCCGCGGAAGAAGTGCCCCAGCCGCGCGCCCAGCGGCGCGCCGCCGGAGACGGACGCGTGGCAGTCGCCGCCGAGCGCCGAGCGCAGCTTGTGATAGACCAGCCTGTCGAACAGCGCATGCTTGGCGCGCAGCACGAGTCCGCGCCGGCCACGGTCCTGCGCCTCGCTCCAGTCGACGGCGGTCTGCACGGCCATCGCGAAGATCCGGCCCTTGCCGTCGTTCGCGGCGTTCTGCTCGGCGGTGTTGTAGACCTTTTCGAACACGCGCGGAACCGACACCACCACCGTCGGCTTGAACACGGCGAACATCGGCAGCAGGTTCTTGATGTCGCTGGTGAACCCGACGGTCACCTTGTTGGCGAACGCCGACAAGGTGAGCGAGCGCGCCAGCACGTGCGCCAGCGGCAGGAAGATCAGCAGGCGCTGCCCCTGGTCGAGCAGCGTCGGCAGGCTTTCCTTGGCGCCGCGGGTCTCGTACAGCAGGTTCGAATGCGTCAGCTGGCAGCCCTTGGGCCGCCCCGTGGTGCCCGAGGTGTAGATGAGGGTCGCCGGGTTCTCGGCCCGCAGCGCATCCAGCCGCGCGGTCAGCTCGGCCGGATCCACCGCCGCGCCGGCCTCCACCAGCTGGTCTAGGGCCTTGGGGCCCGAACCGGCGATGTGCAGCACCCGGCGCAGTGCGGGCAGTTCGGCGGTGAGCTCGGTGACCATCGCCGCGTGCTCGTCGGTCTCGGCGAACGCCAGCACCGCCTCGGAGTCCTGCAGCACCCAGCGCACCTGCTCGGCCGAAGACGTCTCATAGATCGGCACGGTGACCGCGCCCACCGACAGGATCGCCAGGTCGAGGATCGCCCACTCGTAGCGGGTGGCCGAGAAGATGGACACCCGGTCGCCGGCCTCAACCCCCAGCGAGATCAAACCAAGTGCGGCGGAGCGGATCTGACCGGCCGCCTCGGCGCAGGTGACGTCGGTCCACTCGCCGTCGACTTGACGCTGGTAGATGACGAAGTCGGGGTCGTCGCGCTCATGCTCGAAGACCATCGCCGCGATGTTGTCGCGCTCGTCGACGGAAAAGCGGGCGGGGACGCTGTACTCACGCACTCTGATGACCTCGATTGACCTCGTGAAGATTTCCGGTAGCCGGATTGCTGTCAGTCAGCCTAATCCGTGCGTTGCCCCAGCACGGCCCCTAGTGGGTCACGCGCACCGTGATTGCTCGGCGCGACGCCCGGGCCGCCCTGAACCCGGCGCCGCCGGCCGGTGTGTGAAGCTGTGGTCATGAACAGCATCCAGATCGCGGATGAGACGTTTGTCGCCGCCGACGGCGCCCGGGTGGGGGCCGCGGTCGCCGATCCGTCGGGCTGGCGCCGCTGGTGGCCGGACCTGCGGCTGCAGGTCGTCGAGGATCGCGGGGAGAAGGGCATCCGCTGGACGGTCACCGGCGCGCTGACCGGGACCATGGAGATCTGGTTGGAGCCGTCCCTGGACGGCGTCGTGCTGCACTATTTCCTGCACGCCGAGCCCACCGGGGTGGCGGCCTGGCAGCTGGCCAAGCTGAACCTGGCGAAGATGACGCACCGCCGCCGGGTGGCGGGGAAGAAAATGGCCTTCGAAGTCAAGGCGACGCTGGAACGGTCACGTCCGGTCGGAGTTTCTCCGGTAGTTTAGCCGGGTCGGGTCCGCGCAGAGAGTACCGTGTCGGACCGAGACCCGCGGGGTCCCCCGCAAGTCCCCCACATCGGCGGGGTCGATCCGTTCGCGGGAGAGAGGGCAGCAACCAGGTGGCGGAGAAGACGACGCAAACCATCTATATCGAAGCCGACCCGGCCACCGTGATGCGGGTGATCGCGGATATCGATTCGTACCCGCAGTGGATCTCGGAATACAAAGAAGCCGAGGTTCAGGAGAAGGACGCCGACGGCTACCCCAAGGTTGCGCGGATCGTCATGGACGCCACGGTGCTCAAGGACACGATGGTGATGTCCTACCGGTGGCCCAAGGACCGCCAATCGGTGAGCTGGACGCTGGTGTCGAGTTCGCTGCTGCGTTCTCTCGAAGGCTCATACCGGTTGGCGGCCAAGGGATCTGGCACCGAGGTCACCTACGCACTGTCCGTCGACCTGGCCATGCCGATGATCGGCTTGCTCAAGCGCAAGGCCGAGCGCCGACTGACCGACACCGCGCTGAAGGATCTCAAGAAACGAGTCGAGGCTGAGTGAGTCCGCCGAATCCCGAGCGCCCGCCCCGGCCCGAATCAGCCTTTTCGTCGGCAAAGGCGGGGTAGGGAAGTCCACCCTGGCCTGCGCCACCGCCGTCGGCGCCGCCAGCGCCGGACAGCGGGTGCTCGCGGTCTCCACCGACCAGGCGCACTCCCTCGGCGATGTCCTCGGCACCGCGGTCCCGCCGAGTCGGGGCGAACCGGTGCGGGTGCTCGCCGACCTCGATACCGGGCAGGCGCGGGCCGGCGGCGGGTTTCTGGACGCGTTGGCACTGGACACGCTGGCCCTGCTCGAGGTCCGGTGGCACGACGTGGTGGCCACGCTGGACCGGCGCTTCCCCGACTCGGAACTGAGTACCATTGCCCCCGAAGAACTTTCGGCCCTACCGGGGGTTCAGGAAGTGCTCGGTCTGCACGCCGTGGGCGAGCTGGCCCGCTCGGGCCAATGGGATCGGGTGGTGGTCGACTGCGCGTCGACGGCCGACGCCCTGCGGATGTTGACGCTGCCGGCCACGTTCGGGCTGTACGTCGAGCGGGTGTGGCCGCGGCATCGCCGGCTGTCCGTCACCGCCGACGACGCCCGGTCGGCAGCGGTGGTCGAACTGTTCGAGCGGATCAGCTCTCACGTGGAGGCGCTGGGCACGCTGCTCACCGACGGCGACCTGGTCAGCGCGCACCTGGTGCTGACCCCCGAGCGGGTGGTCGCCGCCGAGGCGGCCCGGACGCTGGGCTCGCTGGCCCTGATGGGGGTGCGCGTCGAAGAGCTGATCGTGAACCAGGTTCTGCTGCAAGACGACTCGTACGAGTATCGCAACCTGCCCGACCACCCGGCCTTCTACTGGTACACCGAGCGCATCGCCGAGCAGCAGAGTGTGCTCGACGAGCTCGATGCCACCATCGGCGAGGTGGCACTGGTGATGACCCCGCACCTGTCCGGCGAACCGATCGGCCCCAAGGCGCTCAGCGGGCTGCTCGACGCCGCCCGGCGGCGGGGCGGCACGGCCCCACCCGGCCCGCTGCGGCCCACCGTGGATCTCGAATCCGGGACGGGGCTAGGGTCCATCTACCGCATGCGGCTGGCGTTGCCGCAACTCGACCCGTCGGCCCTGACGCTGGGCCGCGTCGACGACGACTTGATCGTCAGCGCCGGGGGACTGCGGCGACGGGTCAGGTTGGCGTCGGTACTGCGGCGGTGCACCGTGCTGGACGCACACCTGCGCGGCAGCGAGCTGACGGTGCGTTTCCGACCGGATCCGGAGGTGTGGCCGAAATGAGTGAGGGTCATTCCGACGTCGGTCCGGAACTGCGCAGGCTCGCCCAGACGATCCTGGACGGCGTCGACCCGGCGGTGCGTGCGGCGGCGGCGCTGACGGCAGGCGCGGGCGCCGGCACCGGCAAGTGCCAACAGATCTGGTGCCCGGTCTGCGCGCTGGCCGCGTTGGCGAGCGGCGATGAGCATCCGCTGCTCACCGCCATCGCCAACCACAGCGTCGCCCTGCTCGAGGTGATCCGCGACATCCTCAACGACGTCGACCGGTCCGGCGCTCCGGCACCGGAACCGCCGGACGGTCCGCCCGACGACACCCCGCCGCCGACCCGTTACCAGCCCATCCCGGTCACGCTCGAGGAGTGAGCGGGCCGCGTCGCAGGTGGTCGGTTCGGGTGCCGATGGGTACAGTTGGCGCAGAACATCAGCGGGAGAGCCGAGAGGGAGCGCCATGTGGTACTGGCTATTCAAGTACGTGCTCCTCGGCCCGCTGCTGTCACTGCTCGGCCGGCCGAAAATTGAAGGGCTGGAACACGTTCCGGGCTCGGGTCCGGTGATCTTGGCCAGCAACCACCTGGCGGTGATGGACAGCTTCTACCTTCCGTTGGTGGTGCGGCGCCGAATCACGTTCCTGGCCAAGTCGGAATATTTCACCGGCACCGGTCTGAAGGGCTGGTTCCAGCGGTGGTTCTTCACCGCCGTCGGCCAGGTGCCGATCGATCGCACCGACGCCGACAGTGCCCGGGCCGCCCTGACCACCGCCCAGCAGGTACTGAGCCAGGGCAAGCTGCTGGGCATGTATCCCGAGGGCACGCGGTCGCCGGATGGCCGGCTCTACAAGGGCAAGACGGGGCTGGCGCGGCTGGCCCTGCAGACGGGTGTTCCGGTGATCCCGGTCGCGATGATCGGCACCAACGTCGTCAACCCGCCCGGGACCAACATGCTCCGGTTCGGCCGGGTCACCGTGCGCTTCGGCAAGCCGATGGACTTCTCCCGGTTCGAGGGGCTGGCCGGCAACCGCTTCATCGAGCGGGCCGTCACCGACGAGGTCATCTACGAGCTGATGGGACTGTCCGGCCAGGAATACGTCGACATCTACGCGGCGAGCGTGAAAAGCGGCGGTGACGCCGCCACGGCCGACGGCGACACCGCGCGGATTCCCGAGACCGCCGCCGGTTAGTTAGCCCGCGGCGGTAACCGGCGTCAACTGCTGCGGTGCCGCATCCCGCGCGACCCCCCGGGCGGTGACGGTGACGCCGACCGCGACGATGACGGCCAGCGCCCACCAGACATACGACATCCCGGCCAGCTGACGCCACCAGACCGCGCTGGCCTCGTGATGCTTGGGCAGCAGGTCGATCGGCGACCACCGCATCAGCGCCACCCCGACCGCGCTGATCAGCATCAGCGCCGCGGTGCGGCGCCGCCAGCCCGCGATCGCGGTCACCAGCACCGCCGGCAGCACCCAGACCCAGTGGTGCGACCAGGACACCGGCGACACCACCAGACCGAACAGCGCGACGCACACCAGCGCGAGCGTGGGCTCCCCGGCGCGCAGCGCCCGCCGCATCGCCCACACCGTCAGCGCAAGCACCAGCAGCGACGCGGCCACCCAGAGCAGGAAGCGTTCCTGCTGTCCGAGCCCCAGCCGGGCCAGGGCGCCGGCGATGTTCTGGTCGGTGTTCAACGACGCGGAACCGATCCGGTCGGTGTGACGCACGGTGTGCGTCCAGTACTCCCACGAGTCACTGAAGGCCAGCACGAAACCGAGCAGCGTCGCCCCCACGAAGGACGCCAGCGCGGTCAGCGTCGCGCGGTTGTCGCGCCGCAGCAGGAAATACAGCAGGAATACCGCGGGGGTGAGCTTGAGCGCCATGCCCAGGCCCAGCAGCAGCCCGCGCGGCCACGGCGTGCGCCGCGGCACGCAGTCGGCGATCACCAGTGTCATCAACACGACGTTGATCTGGCCGAAGGCGAAGTTCGAGCTGATCGGTTCCAGCCAGATCGCCGCCGCCGCCGTGACGACAATGGCCAGCCACCACCGGCGCACCCAGGTCGGGCCGGGCAGCGTCGTCGACGTGGACCACACGTCGAGGCGGGTCAGCACGATCACGGTCGAGACCACCAGCAGCACCAGCGTCAGGGCCGTGATCGCGACACTGGCTGCGGGCATGTGCATCCAGGCGAACGGGCAGAACACGATGGCCGCCAGCGGCGGATAGGTGAACGGCAGATCCACGATCGGGGTGTGGAACAGCGCATCCCCGCGGTACAGCGGATGGCCGTCCATCCACGCCCGGGCGCCCATCTGATAAACGTCGATATCGATGCGGTAGGGCGTGTGCCCGAACAGCTGCCATGCCGCGTAGCCCAGTCCCGCGGCGGCCGCCAGCCAGGCCAGCCCCCACAGCGCCCACCCGGGTCGGTTGCCCACGCCGGGCGCCTGCCGTGTACTCATGTCGCACATCAGCGTAATGGGTACCCGGGCCCCGACCCGCCTGGTGCAGCGCGGGTCCCACGACCGCGGCGCAGGCTGGCGTAGCTTGCAAGGGTGCTCCACTCGTTCGTGGCCGAGGTGAACCGATGGTTTGCACACGACGTTTACCACCGCGGCCACCTGCCGCTGCTGTGCTGCCTGGTCGCCTTCATCCTCACGTTTTTCGTCACCCGGACGTTCGTCCGTTTCATCCGGCACCGCGCCGAGACCGGCCGGCCCACCCGGTGGTGGCACCCGCGCAACGTTCGCGTCGGGGGAGTGCACATCCACCACGTCACCTTCGGGGTGGTGCTGACCCTGCTGTCGGGCCTGACGCTGGTCACGTTGTCCATCGACGGGCATGAGCCCCAATTCACGATTGCCGCAACATTTTTCGGGATCGGGGCGGCGCTGGTTCTGGATGAGTACGCGCTGATCCTGCACCTGTCCGACGTCTACTGGTCCGAGGACGGGCGCACCTCGGTGGACGCGGTGTTCGCCGCGGTGGCGGTGGCCGGGCTGTTGATCATGGGGCTGCACCCGCTGATGTTCTTCCTGCCGATCTGGCACGGTGCCGACTCGGCGGTGCTGCGGGCCGTGGCGGTCAGCGCGATGGCGTTGACGTTGCCGCTGGCGGTCGTGGTGGTGCTCAAGGGCAAGGTGTGGACGGGCCTGCTGGGCATGTTCCTGGTTATTTTGCTGGTCATCGGCGCGATCCGGCTGTCGCGCCCGCACGCCCCCTGGGCCCGCTGGCGGTACTCCACGCGGCCGGAGAAGATGCGCCGCGCGCTGCAGCGCGAGCGGAGGCTGCGCCGCCCGGTGGTGCGGGCCAAGCTGTATCTGCAGTGCGCGATCGCCGGCACACCCCGGTTGCCCGACGAACGCGCCGTCGACGCCACACTCGACCACGAGGTCCATCCGGCCCCGGCGCCCACCGGGCCGATCCTGATCGGTCGATAGCCCGTCTAGGCTTCCCGTGTGCGGTATTTCTACGACACCGAGTTCATCGAGGATGGCCGCACCATCGAGCTGATCTCCATCGGGGTGGCGGCCGAAGACGGCCGCGAGTACTACGCGGTGTCCACCGAATTCGACCCCGAGCGCGCGGGGTCCTGGGTGCGCAGCAACGTGTTGCCCAAGTTGCCGCCGCCGGCGTCGCAGCTGTGGCGTTCCCGCAGGCGGATCCGCGACGACCTGGAGGGCTTCTTCGGGGTCGGCGGCGACGAGCCGATCGAACTGTGGGCATGGGTGGCGGCCTACGACCACGTGGCCCTGTGCCAGCTGTGGGGGACCATGCCGGAGTTGCCGCGGTCCATCCCCCGATTCACCCGCGAACTGCGGCAACTCTGGGAGGACCGCGGCCGCCCACCGATGCCGCCTCGGCCGTCGGATGCGCACGACGCGCTGGTCGACGCGCGCGATCAGCTGCGCAGGTACCGGCTCATCACGTCGGGGACCTCCGGGGACTGAGGCGGGCCGGGCGCACCGCCGCCCGCCGGTCGCGTTCGCGCAGATCAGCGCTGACCGGCGGCGTTGGTGTCACCGCTAAGATGAACCGATGAACTGGACCGTCGACATACCGATCGATCAGCTGCCGCCGCTGCCGCCGCTGCCGTCGGATCTGCGGGCGCGGTTGGATGCCGCACTGGCCAAACCGGCAGCCCAGCAACCCAGCTGGGCCGCCGAGCCGGCGGGGGCGATGCGGAAGGTCCTGGAGAGCGTGCCGCCGGTGACGGTGCCGTCGGAGATCGCCCGGTTGCAGGAGCAGCTGGCCCAGGTGGCGCGTGGCGAGGCGTTCCTGTTGCAGGGTGGGGACTGCGCGGAGACCTTCACCGAGAACACCGAGCCGCACATCCGCGCCAACGTGCGCACGCTGCTGCAGATGGCGGTGGTGCTGACCTACGGCTCGAGCATGCCGGTGGTCAAGGTGGCGCGCATCGCGGGGCAGTACGCCAAGCCGCGATCCGCCGACCTCGACGCGCTGGGGTTGAAGTCCTACCGCGGCGACATGATCAACGGGTTCGCCCCGGAGGCCGCCGTGCGCGAGCACGACCCGTCGCGGTTGGTGCGCGCCTACGCCAACGCCAGCGCGGCGATGAATCTGGTTCGGGCGCTGACCTCGTCGGGGCTGGCCTCCCTGCACCTGGTGCACGACTGGAATCGGGAGTTCGTCCGCACCTCGCCGGCCGGCGCCCGCTACGAGGCGCTGGCCACCGAGATCGATCGCGGCCTGCGCTTCATGAGCGCCTGCGGGGTGGCCGACCGCAACCTGCAGACCGCCGAGATCTACGCCAGCCACGAGGCTTTGGTGCTCGACTATGAGCGGTCCATGCTGCGGCTGTCCGAAAGCGACAGTGGCGAACCGCTGCTGTACGACCTGTCGGCGCACACCGTGTGGATCGGCGAGCGGACCCGCCAGCTCGACGGCGCGCACATCGCCTTCGCCGAGGTGATCGCCAACCCGATCGGCGTCAAGATCGGCCCCACGATCACCCCCGAGCTTGCCGTGGAATACGTCGAGCGGCTCGACCCGCACAACAAGCCGGGCCGGCTGACGCTGGTGAGCAGGATGGGCAACAACAAGGTTCGCGACCTGCTGCCGCCGATCGTGGAGAAGGTGCAGGCCACCGGTCACCAGGTGGTCTGGCAGTGCGATCCCATGCACGGCAACACCCACGAGTCGTCGAACGGTTACAAGACCCGCCACTTCGACCGCATCGTGGACGAGGTGCAGGGCTTCTTCGAGGTGCACCGCGCGTTGGGCACCCACCCGGGCGGCATCCATGTCGAGATCACCGGTGAGAACGTCACCGAGTGCCTCGGTGGGGCGCAAGACATTTCGGACACCGACCTCGTCGGCCGTTACGAAACCGCTTGCGACCCAAGGCTGAACACCCAGCAGTCGCTGGAGTTGGCATTCCTCGTCGCCGAGATGCTGCGCGACTAGCCCCGCTGGCCGGCGTCGGCCAATGCCTGCCACTTGCCGCCGACGAAGGCCGTGCGGGCACGGTTTCGAAACTGCTCGAAGAGCACTTGTGCATTGACCGCCGCGATGCGGGGGAGCACGCCGGGATCTTTCAGGCGTGACGGCGGATCGATCAGGTTCGTGATCCGATAAAGGCGTTCGGTCAACGCGATGTCGTGGGCGGCGGCGTTCATCGTCGCCATCACCAGCCAGGCCTGCAGCCGTTGCCGTGCGGAACGCCGTCCGCGAGTGGGCGAATCCGCGCGGTCGCGGGCTTTGTTCCCGGACCACGCCGAACCGATATCCTGCGCTGCAGCCGAGAAAAAGCGTTGTGCCAGTTGGCCATCATCCGATTCCAGGCAGTCGCGTAAGGTCAGCGCTTCCAGCGCCGCCATCGTCATACCCTGGCCGTAGGTCGGGTCGAGATAGCACAACGCATCGCCGACAACCAGAAGTCCGGATGGGAATCGCGGCATCCGGTCGTAGCGTCTCCAGACCGCCGCGGTGTGGTGATAGGTCACCGTCTCCCCAAGCGGTTGTGCGGTGCGCAGCCCGGCAACGATCGACGCGGGCAGTAGCGGCTCGATCATCGCCAGCATTGCGGCAAAATCTGTTGGTGGGTGACCGATTTCGCCTGACTGTCCGACAGCCAGCATCCAGGTGTCGTGCTCTCCGGCAACCAGCAGCCCGCGGCCTCTGCCGCCTCCGGGGCTCAACATCGCCAGCTGTTCGTGGATGTGCCCCTTCGGAATTTTCAATCGCTGGCTGCAATAGCTCAATTTCGCGGCCGCCCGGTGCTCGGTGGGCGAGCCGTAGCCGAGGCTCTCCAGAACTGCCGGGGTGCGCGACGCTCTGCCCATCGCGTCCACCACTAGATCGGCGTCTAATCTGGACTCAAACCCTGTGTTGCGCTTGACGACTCGCACACCTGTCACAACGTCGGCGGTGGCGACCGGTTCGAGCGCATCGTGCCCGTCGAGCAAGGTCACATTCGGCAGCGCCCTGACCCGCCGGCGTACGTGAAACTCGATGAACGGCCGGCTGGCCAGGCACATGGTCAACAGCGACGGATCGGCCATCTTTCCCGACCGCTTCATCTCGTACCGTCCGATCCGGGCGTATACGTGCGACAGATCTCCGTCGTCCACGACGACCGCTCCGGCGGCGGCCAGCTCCTTGATCAGCCCGGGAAACAGCTCAGCCAGGACATGCAGACCACGGCTGAGGAAGTTGTGCACATGGCGTCCCTGTGGCACGCCCTTACGGTCACCGGGACGGCCGGGCATCCAGTCGCGCTCCACCAGGCTGACCGAGTCATAGGAATCCGAAAGTACGCGCGCCGCAAGCAAACCTGCCATCCCAGCGCCGAGCACCACCGCGTGCTCGCGGTTCCTTGTTGAGCCCATACCCGAGCACCATACACCGAAAATAAGAAAAATAAGAGATCATTGAGGTTACGTTAAGATTCGTGCTGCGCGCGGTTCGGTCCATTCGCTGCGGTATCGATCGTCGGGCGCTAGGCTGCGCCCTCGCCTGACGGCTACAGCAGTCCGTTGAGGTTGCTGCCGAGGGTCCACGCCGCGGTGGCCACCAGGCCGGTGATCGCCAGGATGAGCGCCACCCAGACCAGCACCATGCGGCGGTTGTGCTGGCGGGCCCACACGAATTCACTGATCGGGATGCCCGCGAATTCGCCTGTGAGGGGCTCGTATTCGTAGTCGTCCTCGGGCTCGTCGTCGCTCGGCGCGGGGCGCCCGGGTGCCGGCCAGCGCTCTGGTTCCCGCGGCATCTGGCGGGTGGGGTTGCGCACCGGCGGGGCGGCGGGCCCCACACCGGCGGCCCCCACACCGGCGGGCCACATAGCGGCGGGCCCCACACCGGCAGGCCCCACATCCGGCGCCCGGCCGCGCTGCAGCGCCGCCGATCGGTGCTGCGCGGAGTTTCGTGGCGCCGGCACCCGAAAGTCCGGCAGCGCAAGCTCTTCGGCGATCGCGTCGAGGTCGGCCCGCATCTCGCTCGCATCGGCATACCGCCCGGCCGGGTCGCGGGCCGTCGCCCGTGCCACGAACTCGTCGAACTGCGCGGGCACGCCGTCGATAACCGCACCGGGCGGCGGCACGTCGTGGTCCAGTCGCTGGTAGGCAAGCGACAGCGGCGAGTCGCCGCTGAACGGCGTGCCTCCGGTCAGCAGCTCATAGGTCATGATTCCGGCGGAGTAGACGTCGCTGCGCGGACTTGGCGGACTGGAGGAGTCGTCGCGCACCTGCTCCGGCGACAGGTAGGCCGCGGTGCCCAAAATCACGCTGGTAGAGGTGATTCCGGCGGCTGCGACGGCGCGGACCAACCCGAAGTCGGCGATCTTCACCTCGCCGTCGTCGGAGATCAGTACGTTCTCGGGTTTGACGTCGCGATGCACGAGGCCTGCCCGGTGCGCGGCGGCCAGCCCGCCGAGCACCGGACGCAGCACCGCCGCAACGGCATACGGCGGCATGGGCCCGCGTTCGGCCAGCAGCTCGCGCAGGGTGCCACCCTCGATGAGCTCCATCACCAGGAAGGGATGCCGGGCGTCCAGGCCCTGGTCATAGACCGCGACCAGCCCCGGATCCTTGAGCCGGGCCACGGTCTGGGCCTCGCGCTGGAATCGGGTCAGGAACTGCTCGTCGCCGGCGTAGCGGGAATCCATCACCTTCACGGCGACAGGACGGTCCAGCCGGGTGTCCAGGCCGCGATACACCGTCGACGTGCCACCGCTGGCGATCCTGGACTGAACCAGGTAGCGGCCGTCGAGCAGAGTGTTGTCCAACGGGTCGACCGATCCGGCGTCGGGCCGGCGATGAGGCGGGCCGGGCCGGCCTGGGGCGGGGGTCCCGCCCGCTCGCGAGGGAGGGCCGGGCGGCTGCGCTTTGGCCACGGGGACATCGTAGGTGTGCCGCCGTGATTGGCCCGTAGAACACGGGCTCGAGGGGGCAATCTGGGCCTACACTTGCCCGGATGAGCAGTATTCCTGCCGGCGACGATGTGCTAGAGCCCGACGAGCCGATCTATGACCTGAAGCGAGTCGCCGAGCTGCTGGGAGTGCCCGTCACCAAGGTGCATCAGCAACTGCGCGAGGGGCACCTGGTCGCCGTCCGGCGCGACGACGGGCTGGTGGTGCCGCAAGTGTTCTTCACCAAGTCCGGCGAGGTGGTCAAGAGCTTGGCGGGGTTGTTGACGATCCTGCACGACGGCGGCTATCACGACACCGAGATCGTGCGCTGGCTGTTCACCCGGGACCCGTCGTTGACGGTGACCCGTGACGGCAGCCGCGACGCCCTCAACAACGCCCGGCCCGTCGACGCCCTGCACGCCCACCAGGCGCGGGAAGTCGTACGCCGGGCGCAGGCGATGGCCTACTGAGGCCGCTCAGCTCAGCCGGCGGTGAGGTCGGCGCGCTCGGCTTGCCGCGCGGGAGCCCGATACAGGCTGTACCCGGCGAGCAGCGCGCACACGGTGGCCAGCGAGAAGTGCAGCCACGAGTACATGCCGTGCGAGCCATCGGGTTTGAAGATCACCATCACCCATGTCGACAGGCCGCCGATGACCGCGATCGCCCGTCGCGACTGCGCCAGCGGGGCCACAATCGCCAGCGGCCACGAGTAGTACCAGGGCAGCGCGGCAGGCACGAACAGCACCACGATCAGCATCGACCACGCGATGCCGGTCAGCGCGGCGCGGTCGTCGCCGCGGAACCGCCACCACAACAGCGGCAGCGACAACGCGATCACCGCGATGCCGACCAGCCGGGTGACGCGAAGGATCGGATAGAAGCTCACCGGGAAGAAGCCGCTGCCGATCGCGTGAATCAGGTTGGCGGCCGCGGTCGGCACCGTCAGCCAGTTGATGATCTTCACCGACCCGGCCAGCGCGGTCAGCCAGCCCAGGCCGACGCCGGCCACCGCCGACAGGCAGGCGAACACCACGACGAAGATCAGCAGCGATAACGCGGCCGCGGCGAAAAACGCGCGCACCGGCCGATATCCCCGCCGGTCGCGCAGGTGCCGCATCCACACCCACACCATGAAGGGCAGCGCGATGCCCGCGGTCGCTTTGACCGCGATGGCGACCGTGATCAGCGTGACGCCCGCGACGTGACGGCCGCCGAACATCAGCGCGATGCCTGCGGCCATCAAACCGACCATCAGCATCTCGTTGTGCACGCCGCCCATCAGGTGGATCAGCACCAGGGGGTTGAGCACGCAGATCCACAGCGCCGCCGGAACGTCGGCGCCCAGCTGGCGTGCCACCCGGGGCGTCGCCCAGACCAAGAGCACCAGGCCGGGCAGCATGCACAGCCGCAGCAACATGGTGCCGGCGACCACGTTGTTTCCCACGATGATGGTGACGACCTTCGCCACCAGGATGAACACCGGACCATAGGGCGCGGTGGTGATCGACCAGATGGGACTGACGTTGTCCAGCAGGCTGTTCGGGTTGGCGACCGGGCCCACCGCGTAGGGATCCAGGCCGTCGCGCAGCAGCGCACCCTGCGCCAGATACGAGTAGGTGTCGCGGCTGAAGACGGGTACCGACACCAGCAGCGGAGCCAGCCAGAAGCCGGTGGTGGCCTTCATCACGAACTCGCTCGCCTCGCCGGCCAGCACCCGGCGGCCCAGGGCGAGCCAGGCGATCAGCATCAGGCCGACGCCGGTCCACAACACGATGGACGACAGCACCAGGCCGTGGCCAAAACGCAACCAGGACATGTGCATCGACTCGAGCAGCGGGTCATGCTGGCGGGTGCTGCCCGCGCCCAGGCCGCCGACGGTGATCAGCGCGGCTCCCAGCATGCCTAGCTTCGCCGGACCGGAGTCGCCGCCGGCGACGAACGCTCTCAGCTGTGAAAGCCGTTGGCCGCGAGAGGGTTTGGTGGCCGGCACATCGGCGGCCGCGCTGTCGGTGGGCGTCGTCATCGGTTCAGGCGGACCGGTTCGTGGCCAGCTTGGCCAATTCGGACAGCCCCGCTTTGGCCGCGGTGTTGATGGGCGCCGCCGCCAGCGTGGCCAGCGCCCGCTGGGTCAGCGCGACGATGCGCTGTTCGGCCGCGGCCAGGGCGCCCACCGACTCGATGACGTCGCGCAGCTCATCCACCTGCGCGTCGGTCAGCCGGGCCCCGATCGAGGTCCGTAACAGGTTGGCCGCCAACGGGTCCGACTTGTCCGCCAACTCCACCGCCTCGGCCAGCAGCACGGTGCGCTTGCCCGATCGCAGATCGTCCCCGGATGGCTTGCCGGTGACTTCGGGGTCGCCGAAAGCCCCCAGCACGTCGTCGCGCAGCTGAAACGCCACGCCCAGGTCCGTCCCGAACTCGCTGAAGATGTCGTGGACGTCGGGTCGGTCGGCGGCGGCGGCGGCCCCCAGCTGCAGCGGCCGGGACACCGTGTAGCACGCGGTCTTGAAGGTGTCCACGTTCATCGCCGAGGCGATCGAGGCCGCGCGGCTGGCCTCGGCGACGATGTCGAGGTATTGCCCGCCGAGCACCTCGGTGCGGATGTTGGCCCACACCCGTCGCACCCGGCGGTGGGCCTGCTGCGCCAACTCGACACCGCAGACGATGTCGTCGGCCCACGCCAGCGCGAGATCGCCGAGCAAAATGGCCGCCGACATGCCGAACCGCTCCGGCGAGCCCTGCCAGTGCCGGTCGCGATGGAGCGTGGCGAACCGCACATGCGTGGTCGGCCGGCCCCGGCGGGTCAAGGAGTCGTCGATCACGTCGTCGTGCACCAGCGCGCACGCGTGCAGCAACTCGAGGGCGGAAAACAGCAGCAGCACTTGCTCATCGGGGGCCTCGTCGGTCACCGCGCGCCAGCCCCAGTAGGCGAACGCGGGCCGTAACCGCTTGCCCCCGTTGAGCACGAAATCTTCCAGCGCGGCGATCAGGCCGCCGTAGTCGTCACCGATGTACGCGGTCTCGGTGCGCCGCTCGTGCAGGTACCGCCGCAATTGTTCGGTGATGGCGCCGGTCAACTCGACGGTTGCCGCTGCTTCTGAAGCTCCTAGGCTCAGCGCGGCACCCCTTTCTGCTCGGCTGGCTGGGTGTTCCAGGCCCGACCAGTGTATTCGCCATACAGCGCGGGCCGCTGTGCGCACGACCCGGAGTTGCTTCGCCTGGCTCATCAAACCGCCCCTATGCTGGCGGGTGCGCTGGGGCCGGCGCAGAGACTGCGCGGCCGCGACGCGCCCCGGGCCAGTCCTCGTCAGATGGAGAGAAGCCGCGTGACCCTCAACACCGTTGCTCTCGAGCTGGTGCCACCCAACGCCGACGAAGGTCGGGACCGGGCACTTGACGAGGCGCGCAAAGTGGTGCGGAATTCGGCCGAGTCAGGCCTGGACGGCCGGATCCGGCACGTGATGATTCCGGGGATCATCGCGGAGGACGACGACCGCCCCATTCAGATGAAGCCGAAGTTGGACGTGCTCGACTTCTGGTCGGTCGTCAAGCCAGAACTGCCCGGCATCAAGGGCCTGTGCACGCAGGTCACCGCCTTCATGGACGAGCCGTCGCTGCGCGCGCGGCTGACCGGGCTGACGTCGGCCGGAATGGAAGGCGTGGTCTTCGTCGGCGTGCCGCGCACCATGAACGACGGCGAGGGCTCCGGAGTGGCTCCCACCGACGCCCTGTCGATCTACCGGGAGCTGGTGGCGAACCGTGGCGTCATCTTGATCCCCACCCGGGAGGGCGAACAGGGCCGGTTCAACTTCAAGTGCGACCAGGGCGCCACCTACGGCATGACCCAGCTGCTGTACTCCGACGCGATCGTGGGCTTCCTGAGCGAGTTCGCCGCCCGGACCGACCACCGGCCGGAGATCCTGCTGTCGTTCGGCTTCGTCCCGAAGATGGAGAGCCGGGTCGGGCTGATCAACTGGCTCATTCAGGACCCGGGCAATCCGGCGGTGGCCGCCGAGCAGGAGTTCGTCAAGAAGCTGGCCGCCGGCGAACCGGCGCAGAAGCGCCGGCAGATGGTCGACCTCTACAAGAGCGTCATCGACGGGGTCGCCGGGCTCGGCTTCCCGCTGAGCGTCCATCTCGAGGCGACCTACGGGAACTCCGGGCCGGCCTTCCAGACCTTCGCGGAGATGCTCGCCTACTGGTCACCGGGACAACAGGGCTAACAGGGCAGCAGGGCTAATCGGGCGGCGGCTGGTCGCGCGGGGCGGTCAACCGCGGTGACCGGTCGCGGCTGACCCAGGCCAACAGCCCCACCACGCCGGCCGCCGCGAACGAGGCGATGCACAGCCACACCACCGCCCCGGTGAAGGACCGGGTGTTGGGGTCGGTGTAGCGGGCCTGGGCGGTCATGGTGGTCACCACGCCCGGCTTGAGCTTCCACGACACCACGTCGGGTTCGACCCGGTCGCCGTTCGTGGAGGACACCACGCCGGGGAAGGCCACCGTCAGCTCGACGTCGGCCTCGGGGTCGGTCAGGGAGGTCAGGTCCGCCCGTCCCTCCAAAATCACCAGGTTGCCGTTGCGGCGCAGCGTCAGGTTCACCCCGGAGGCGTCGGAGTTCATGTTGGCCAGCTGCGGTAACTCCGCGAACGTCAGGTCGGAGAACACCGCCTGCGAGCCGACGTAGCCGTCGCTGTCGTAGTTCGACACCGCCACCTTCTGGCTGAACGGCAGGTTGTTGCTGTCCAGTTGTGGACCGGTGTCCTTGGCGGTCTTGGGTTTGGCGGCGGCGACGATCTCGCCGGACACCAGGTCGTCGGGGGAGATGGTCAGCGAGGCCCTGACCCGCAGGCATCCGGTGGCCAGCGGCACCAGCAGCAGCAACATGGCGATGGCCGTCAGGCGGCGCCGTCGAGCTCGAAACGCCCGGGTTCCTCGGCTGCGGGACGGGGGAGGGCTGGCTCGCACCAGGTCATCGTGCCAGATCCGGTGTGCCGCAAATAAGTGGCACATCGACACAAACGTCTCACCGGGTGCCGAGGCGGGGTGTTAGAGAGGTAGCTCGCGGCCCAGGATCGCGAACGCCCGCGGGTCGCCGGCGAAGTGGTAACCCCGGATGACGTCGGTGAACCCCAGCCTCCGGTACAACCGCCACGCGCGGTTGGGCGCACCATGGGTTTCCGGCGTGGACAGCAGCACATTGCGTTCGGCGCGCCCGGCGAGCAGCCGCCGCGCCAACGCCTCGCCGAGGCCGCGGCCCTGGGCGCGGGGATGGATGTGCAGCTCGGTCAACTCGAAGTAGCTGTCCATCAGCCGCGAGATCTCCTGGGTCGGCGAGCCGCCGCGCTGCATGCCCAGCACGACCTGTTGCTGCCACCATTGCCCGGGCGCGCCGGGGTAGCCGTAGGCCACACCGAGCAAGGGCGCGCCGGCCAGGTCGTGCGCCGAAGGCGGTTGCGCGCCCGCGTCTTCGGCGTCCCGGGTCTCCACGACGCCAACGCCCTGCCAGCCGCGTCGCCGGATGTGTTCCAGCCACATCGCGGCGCGCTGGTTCTCGGTCCCCCGTGGGTACCGCATCGCGTCGACGTAGACCGCCAGGGCGTCGCCCAGGCGGCGCTCCATGTCGCCGGGAAGCAGATCGATGAGGAATGTCGCCAACTCGCGGGTTCTCCTCCTCGTTGGTGACCCGGGCTCATTGGTGATCCACGCTCACTGGCGCGTCCGCATCGGGTGGTCGCTGTGGACCGGGCCGCTATCGCCCCATTATTTATCGGACCCGTGCGTGACCACCCGACGGGCGGTCGTGGCACCGAACCGATCGGCGGGCCCGGTTCGGGCAAGCCGGTTGTTGCGCACGGCCGTTGCGGTCTGGCGGGGCGCCGGAAGGCGGGCGGGATAGAATCGGCGCCGAACCGGTGGTAAGGGGCAGATTGACCTCGTATCATTCAATTAGTTGCCCTGGCAACGGGCATCCGCGTGCTATGGGTAGTCACGTGCCAGACAGTCGGCAAGGAGGGACGAATGCCACTCTCCGATCATGAGCAGAGGATGCTCGATCAGATCGAGAGCGCTCTCTACGCCGAGGACCCCAAATTCGCGTCGAGTGTCCGCGGTGGCGGGTTCCGCGCGCCAACCGCGCGTCGGCGGCTGCAGGGCGTGGCGCTGTTCGTGATCGGTCTGGCGATGCTGGTATCCGGGGTGGCGTTCAAGGCGACGATGATCGGAAACTTCCCGATCCTCAGCGTGTTTGGGTTCATCGTCATGTTCGGCGGCGTGATCTTCGCGATCACCGGACCCCGGTTGTCCCGCAGGCCCGACAGCTCCGGGCCGGCGCCCACTTCACTGCGCCAGCGCCGCAACAAGGGCGGGGGTTCGTTCACCAGTCGCATGGAGGATCGGTTCCGCCGCCGCTTCGACGACTAGGCGCATCCGCAGATTCGGGGTAGCCCACCGGGCTGCCCCGATTTGTTTTTTTCCGGGCGCGCTCGCCGTGCCGGGCGCGGCGGCCGGCCCGCGGTGCCCGCGCGACCGCCGATACCGTTTCGCAGCTCAATCGAGCCACAACCGAGGCGCGTCGCCGCCCTCGCGCCCCACTGCGCCCCACTAGAGTTCCCCACCGGGCCCCATCAACCGCGTTTGGCCTGGTTAGCACGCCTCGTGCGATGACCATCAACACCCCCGGCGCCGGGCCCGACACGCCCCGTGCAACTCGTGACCGCCCTCCTGACGACGGATAACCCTGAAAAAGCCACGACGACATCCCAGGAATGGGGCGAAGTGGGGGAGAGTGGGGTATGGTGGCTGCAGCGTTTGGGTGACCCCATAGGGGAGGTGAGCTGGTGTTTCTCGGCACCTACACGCCCAAGCTCGACGACAAGGGGCGGCTGACGCTGCCCGCCAAGTTCCGCGACGCGCTGGCAGGGGGGTTGATGGTCACCAAGAGCCAGGACCACAGCCTCGCCGTCTACCCGCGGGGGGAATTCGAGCAGCTGGCCCGGCGCGCGAGCAAGACGTCGAGGAGCAACCCCGAGGCCCGGGCGTTTCTCCGAAACCTCGCCGCAGGCACGGACGAGCAGCATCCCGACGCGCAGGGCCGGATCACGTTGTCTGCCGACCACCGTCGCTACGCGAACCTCTCCAAGGACTGCGTGGTGATTGGGGCGGTCGACTACCTCGAGATCTGGGATGCGCAGGCCTGGCAGGACTACCAAGAGACCCACGAAGAGAACTTCTCCGCGGCCAGCGATGAAGCACTCGGCGACATCATCTGAGGCGCATGCCCGTGCAACGTGGCCTCTGCCCGAACCGACCCTGGCGTACTTCCCCAACGCCAGGTTCGCGACTTCGGTCAGAGACCTCGATGCAGGGGCCGCCCAACCTCCCGAGCACCGGGTGAGGCCCGGGGCGGCGCAGACGCGACGCGCCGCGAGGCCCCGTCCCGTAAGGACCCGGGTGGCCGACGGGTGCCGGCAGATCCGTGGAGGCGTTGCGGTGGCTGACAATTCGAGTTCCGACGACTACGGGCACGTCCCCGTCCTGCTGGAACGCTGCGTCGAACTGCTCACGCCCGCACTCACCCGCCGCCGGCCCGACGGGGCGGGGGCGACACTGCTCGATGCCACGCTGGGCGCGGCCGGGCATGCCGAACGGTTCCTGACCGACCTGCCGGGTCTGCGGCTGATCGGTCTCGACCGCGATCCCGGCGCGCTGGACATCGCCCGGGCCCGGCTGGCGCGTTTCGGCGACCGCGTCACGCTGGTGCGCACGCGCTACGACGACGTCGCCGCGGCGCTCACCGAATCCGGTTACGCGGCAACCGAATCGGTCGATGGAATGCTGTTCGACCTGGGGGTGTCGTCCATGCAGCTCGATCGCCCCGAGCGCGGGTTCGCCTACGCCCAGGACGCACCGCTGGACATGCGGATGGACCCGTCGTCGCCACTGACCGCAGCCGACATCGTGAACACCTACGACGAGGCGGAGCTGGCGAAGATTTTGCATCGCTACGGCGAGGAGCGCTTCGCGCGTCGCATCGCCGCGCACATCGTGCGCCGGCGCACCCGCGAGCCGTTCACGTCGACCTCGGACCTGGTAGCCCTGCTCTACGAGGCGATTCCGGCGGCCGCCCGGCGCACCGGCGGGCATCCGGCCAAGCGCACCTTCCAGGCGCTGCGGGTCGCGGTCAACGACGAACTGGATACGCTGCGCCGCGCGCTCCCGGCCGCCCTGGACGCGCTGGACGTCGGCGGGCGCATCGTGGTGATGGCCTACCAATCGCTGGAGGACCGAATCGTCAAGCGGCTCTTCGCCCGGGCGGTCGCGTCGCGCACCCCGGTGGACCTGCCGGTCGAGCTTCCCGGCCATGAACCGCTCTTCCGGTCCCTGGTCCACGGCGCCGGGCGCGCCGACGCCACCGAGGTCGAACGCAATCCACGCAGTGCCGCAGTGCGGTTGCGGGCGCTGCAACGGATGGAATCACAACAGGCGAGCGGGAAGGGCGACGCATGAGAGCGGAACGCGAGACGCCGAAACGGCGCGGCGGCGGCGACCGTCGGGGACGCGACGGCGCTGCCCGGCGCGGCGACCGACCCGCGGCCGACGCCAAAGCGGCGCGGCGCACCCGTGGCGGCCGGAGCTCGGCGCCCGCCCGCGAATCCCGCGCGCCCAAGTCCGCGCCGCAGACCAGCCCCATCGCCCGGCCGGTTGAGCGGCCGGCGCGGCCCAAGTCCGCCAGCCAGGCTAAGGCCCGGGCCAAGGCGCGAAAAGCCAAGGCCCCCAAGGTTGTCCGCCCTCGCCTGACCGAACGGCTGGCCGCCCGGCTGGCCTCGATCGACCTGCGGCCGCGCACGCTGGCCAGCAAGGTTCCGTTCGTCGTGCTGATCATCGGCGCGCTGGGCGTCGGGCTCGGGCTCACGCTCTGGCTGTCCACGGACTCGGCCGAGCGTTCCTACAAGTTGAGCCACGCCCGGGAGCGCACCCGCCTGCTGCAGCAGCAGAAGGAAGCGCTGGAGCGCGATGTGCGCGAGGCGGAGGCGGCCCCCGCGCTGGCGGAGGCGGCCCGCAAGCTGGGCATGATCCCCAGCAGGGACACCGCGCACCTGGTGCAGGACCCGTCCGGCAACTGGGTGGTGGTCGGCACACCCAAGCCGGCCGACGGGGTTCCGCCACCACCGTTGAACACCAAGCTTCCCGACGAGGCGCCGCAGCCTCCCAAGCCGCCGGCCGCTCCGCCGGAGGTGGCGGTGCGAGTGGAACCCGTCCCCGGCGCTCCCGCCCCGGCGCGGTCCGGACCCGAGGCGTTGCTGCGCGCTCCCGACGGCGCATCGACGGTGGGCGGCCAGCACCTTGCGCTGCCCCCGGCGCCCGGCGCGCCTGCCGCCCCCGCCGCGCCGGTGCCGGGTACGCTGCCCGGCATGCCAGGTGGACCGGCGACGGGTGCGTTGCCCAGTTTGCCGCTGCCTGGGTTGCCCACGCCGGCCGGACCTTCGGCCGCTCCGGCGCCGGCAGAGGTGCCGATTCCCTTGGGCGGGCTGCCCATTCCGGTTCCCGGCCAGGTGCCGGCGCCGTTGCCCTCCGAGATTCCCGTCCCGCTGCAGTTGGGCCGTCCGGCGGCGCCGGCTCAACCGGCGGCTCCCACCGTGCCGGCCAACGGCCTGCCCGGGCCGGCGGTCGTCGCGCCGCCAGGTGTGCCCCGGTGACCCGCGGTGACTCCCCGCGGGCAGGACGGTCCCAGTCGGCGAGGCCGACGCGTGGACCCCGTAAAGACTTGGCGGCCAAGGGCGTACGGCAATCCAAGCGGCGCCTGAAACCGCAGCAGGCCGACGCGGGCCGGGGCGGGCCTAAGCGGCTCCGGAAAGCCAAGCAAGCCGCAGGCGCTGGGGCCGCGTCGCGGCCCGAGGGGGTGGGGCATTCGGCGCGGGAGCGCCGCACCCGGCAGATCGTGGAATTGACCAGCCGCGGCGGGTCATTCGTCTTCCGGCACCGGGCCGGCAACGTCGTCATCCTGGTGCTGATGCTGGTGGCCGCCGCCCAGCTGTTCGTCCTGCAGGTGACCAACGCCCCGTCGCTGCGCGCACAGGCCGCCGGCCAGCTCAAGGTCACCGACGTGGAAAAGGCGGTGCGCGGCAGCATCATCGACCGCCGCAACGATCAGCTTGCCTTCACCATCGAGTCGCGTGCGCTGACGTTTCAGCCGAAACGGATCCGCAAGCAACTCGAGGAGGCCAAGGCCAAGAACGCGAACGCCCCGGACCCGCAGCAACGGTTGCGTGACATCGCCAAAGAGGTTTCCGGCCGACTGGGCAACAAGCCCGACTCGGCGACCGTGTTGAAGAAGCTGCAGACCGACGACAACTTCGTCTACCTGGCACGCGCCGTCGATCCCGCTGTCGCCAGCGCGATCTCGGACAAGTATCCCGAGGTCGGCTCCGAACGCCAGGACCTGCGCCAGTATCCCGGCGGATCGCTGGCGGCCAACATCGTCGGCGGCATCGACTGGGACGGCCACGGCCTGCTGGGACTGGAAGAGGCCATGGACTCGGTGCTGTCCGGGACCGACGGTGCGGTGACCTACGACCGCGGATCCGACGGGGTGGTCATCCCCGGCAGTTACCGCAACCGGCACCGGGCGGTCAACGGCTCGATGGTCCAGCTGACCCTCGACAACGACATTCAGTTCTACGTGCAGCAGCAGGTCCAGCAGGCCAAGAATGTGTCTGGCGCGCACAATGTTTCGGCTGTCGTCCTGGACGCCAAGACCGGCGAGGTGCTGGCCATGGCCAACGACAACACCTTCGACCCGTCCCAGGACATCGGCCGTCAGGGAGACAAACAGCTGGGCAACCTGGCGGTGTCCTCGCCGTTCGAGCCCGGATCGGTGAACAAGGTGATCACCGCGTCCTCAGTCATCGAGTACGGCCTGTCCAATCCCGATGAGGTGTTGCAGGTTCCGGGCACCATCCAGATGGGCGGGGTGTCCATCCACGACGCGTGGGAACACGGCGTGATGCCCTACACCACCACCGGTGTGTTCGGAAAGTCGTCCAACGTCGGCACGTTGATGCTCGCGCAGCGCGTCGGCCCGGAGCGCTTCTACGACATGGTGCGCAAATTCGGTCTGGGGCAACGCACCAACGTGGGACTGCCCGGTGAGAGTGCCGGACTGGTGCCGCCGATCGACCAGTGGTCGGGTAGCACCTTTTCGAACCTGCCGATCGGGCAAGGCCTTTCGATGACGCTGCTGCAGATGACCGGCATGTACCAGGCCATCGCCAACGACGGGCTGCGGATGCCGCCGCGGATCATCAAGGCCACCATCGCCCCCGACGGAACGCGTACCGAAGAGCCGCGTCCGGAAGGCGTGCGGGTGGTGTCGCCGCAGACGGCGCAGACCGTGCGCAACATGCTGCGTGCCGTCGTCCAGAAGGACCCGATGGGCTACCAGCAGGGCACCGGGTCCGCCGGCGCGGTGACCGGCTATCAGATGGCCGGCAAGACGGGTACCGCGCAGCAGATCAACCCGGCCTGCGGCTGCTACTTCGACAACGTGTACTGGATCACGTTCGCCGGAATGGCCACCGTCGACAATCCCCGCTACGTCGTCGGGATCATGATGGACAACCCGGAGCGCAACGCCGACGGCACGCCGGGTCATTCGGCGGCCCCGCTGTTCCACAACATCGCCGGCTGGCTCATGCAGCGCGAGAACGTCCCGCTGTCACCGGATCCCGGACCTCCGCTGACCTTGCAGGCCACCTAGGCACGGGCTACGGGCGGGCGAGGACGTCACTGACGAGTTCGTCGATGAACGCTTCGTCGACGGTTTCGCCGGATCCGAACCACGCCTACCTCGATTACGTGCGCGACCCAACCAACGGCTACGTCGGTACCGCGCTGCCCATCGACAAGGGTTTGGAGCTCACGGTCCGCATTTAGTGCGGAGCCGTGAAACCGCGGTTGCGCGCGTCGATCTCGTCCTGCGTGGCGGGGATCAGGCGGTCGCCGCCCGGCGCCGCCATCGCCTGGACTCTGGTCGCGAGCGGTCGCTGAAGGCGGTCGTATTGCTCCCACGCCCGGGCGATGTCGCCGGGGTGGTCGCGCAGGGCCTGGGCGAGAAACCACGCGCCGGTCAGGGCCAGGGTGGTGCCGCGGCCCGTCAGGTTGGAGGTGCAGTGCGCGGCATCCCCGACCAGCACGACACGCCCGCGGTGCCAGCCCGGCATCTGAATCTGGCCGGCCGAATCGAAGTAGAGCTCCGGATCGGCGACCGCCGCCTCGATGAGTTCGGGGACTCGCCATTCGTCGTGGCCGGCGAACGCGTCGGCGAGGATCCGTTTCTGTGCGGCGAGGTCGTGATAGTCGTAGTCGACCCAAGGTGATCGAAACATGAAGACCGCCAGCGCTTTGTCGTTGTAGGCGGCGATGCCGGCGAGGTGGCCGGGGAAGTTGTACATCGGGTTGATGCGCCCTGGTGACGCGTGACCGGGCAGGTCGGCCAGTGCGACGTAGAAGCCGAGATGGCGGAGGAACTGCCGCTCGGGCCCGAACGTCAGCCGGCGAACGGCCGAGTGCATCCCATCGGCCCCCACGACCAGGTCGTAGCGCTCGCGGGCGCCCGAGGCCAGCGAGACGTCGACCCCGCTGTGACCGTCCTCGAGCGCCGTGATGCGTTCGCCGAACCGCAGTTCCGTCGACGGCCCGAGATGACTGAACAGGATGTCGGTGAGGTCTTCGCGGGGGATCTCGACGTCGTCGGACGAGTCGTTGATCTGGTCGAAGGACGGTTCGGCCACGACGGTGCCGTCCGCGTCGACGAATTGCACCCGTTCGGTCATGTCGACCCGGCGTTGGTGGATCTCGGCGAGCACACCCATCTTCTCGGCGATGCCGAGGGCGAGATCCCCGCGAATGTCGATGGGGGAGCCATTGACCCGCAGGTGGTCGGCGCGTTCGACGATGGTGACGTCGTGGCCGTCAGCGCCGAGGTCGATCGCCGTGCTCAGGCCGGCGATTCCGGCGCCGGAAACGAGGACGCGCATTTGTCCCACCCCTATCATCGTAAGATACAGTTTGTACCCTATGCACCGTAATGCCGATCATTAGGAAACGCAATGTCTCTTAAGCCGTCCGGTGTGGCGCGCCGGCGCCGCGGCCCCGCACTGGAGGAGGCCCTGCTGGATGCCGCATGGGCCGAGCTGACCGAACGCGGTTACGACGACATGACGATGGACGCCGTCGCCGTGCGGGCGGGGACGAGTCGCGCGGTGCTGTACCGGCGCTGGCCCAACAAACAGGAACTGGTGCTCGCGGCGCTGGCGCACGCGGTAAGCAAAGACGTCGTGGTCACCCCCGACACCGGCAGCCTGCGTGGTGACGTCATCGAACTGCTCCAGCAGGCCAACAAGCTGCGCGTCGGGCTGGTGGCCGCGCTGATGACCCGGCTCGGCGGCTTCTACCAGCAGACCGGCCGCAGCCTGGCCGACATCAGGAAGGTCATTCAGGGCGGTCGAGACGCCGTCCTGGAGGAGGTCATTGCGCGGGCCATCGCCCGCGGCGAGATCCGGCCGGAACAGGTCACCGACCGGATCGCGCGCCTGCCGGTCGAGCTGTTCCGTTACGAGATCCTCATGACGCTGCAACCGCTGTCTGACGAAGCGATCGAAGAGATCGTCGACACCATCTTTCTGCCCCTGCTCGACTGGCGTAAGGGCCGATAACGCGCCTGGATGGGCGCGGGAAGCCCGCGTTGCCCGCTACTCCTCGGTAGGGTGTCATCGCTGATGTGGCAAACGGGAGGTGAGCAGTGTCGGTGCCCGCCGGGTTGCGTCCCGACGCCGTCGCCGGCGTTCCGCTGTCTGCCCTGGCGGCGCGGGTTGCGGGGTCGTCCGCGCTCGGGGCGGCGGACGCGTCCGGCGTGACCATCACCGGCGTGACGCTGCGCGCCCAGGACGTGGAGCCCGGTGACCTGTTCGCCGCGCTGCCCGGCCAGACCACCCACGGGGCCCGGTATGCCGCCAACGCGATCGAACGCGGCGCGGTCGCCGTGCTCACCGATCCCGCCGGGGTCGCCGAGATGGGCGCGGCCGCCCCGCCCGTCCCCACGCTGGTGCATCCCGACCCGCGCGGCGTGCTCGGCGGCCTGGCCGCCACGGTGTACGGGAATCCGTCCGACCGGGTGGCCGTCATCGGTATCACCGGCACGTCCGGCAAGACCACCACCACCTATCTGGTCGAATCGGGCCTGCGGGCCGCGGGCCGCACGGCCGGGCTGATCGGCACCATCGGCATCCGCATCGACGGCGCCGACATCCCCAGCGCGCTGACCACCCCGGAGGCCCCCGCGCTGCAGGCGATGCTGGCGGCCATGGCCGAACGAGGCGTGGACACCGTCGTGATGGAGGTGTCCAGCCATGCGCTGGCGTTGGGCCGGGTGGACGGAACCGGCTTCGCGGTGGGCGGTTTCACCAACCTGTCCCGCGATCACCTCGACTTCCACCCGACCATGGAAGACTACTTCGACACCAAAGCCCTGCTGTTCGACCCCAATTCGCCGCTGCGGGCGCGCCGCGTCGTGGTGTGCGTCGACGACGAGGCCGGGCGGGCCATGGCGGCCCGGGCCGGCGACGCGATCACCGTCAGCGCCGAGGGAAGGCCCGCGCACTGGCGCGCCACCGACGTGACCCCGATGGGCGCGGGGGGGCAACAGTTCACCGTCGTCGACCCCGCCGGGGCCCGGCATCAGGTCGGCGTCCCGCTGCCCGGTCACTACAACATCGCCAATTGCCTTGTGGCACTGGCTCTTCTGGATGCGGTGGGGGTGTCGCCGGAGCAAGCGGCGCCGGGGCTGCGGCAGACCCGCGTGCCGGGACGCATGGAAGAGATCGACGCCGGCCAGGATTTCCTGGCGTTGGTCGACTACGCGCACAAGCCGGGTGCCCTGCGTGCGGTGCTGACCACGCTGGCGCGCCCGGGCCGCCGCGTGGCGGTGGTGTTCGGCGCCGGTGGCGAGCGCGATCCGGGAAAGCGGGCGCCGATGGGCGCGGCGGCCGCCGAGCTGGCCGACCTGGTCGTGGTCACCGACGACAATCCGCGCGGTGAGGACCCGGCCTCGATTCGCCGGGAGATCCTGGCCGGTGCGAACGAAAGTGGTTGCGCGGCTGAGGTTGTCGAGGTTGCCGACCGGCGCGACGCGATCCGGCGCGCGGTAGCCTGGGCGGGCCCCGGCGACGCGGTGCTGGTCGCGGGCAAGGGCCACGAAACCGGGCAGCGCGCCGGCGGGCACACCCGCCCCTTCGACGACCGGGTGGAGCTGGCCGAGGCGCTGCGCGAGGCCATGGGACCCCGGGCGGTGAATCGGTGATCGACCTGACCGTCGCCCAGATCGCCGACATCGTCGGTGGCACCCTGTCCGGCATCTCCCCGCTGGACGCCGTGCAACGCCGCGTCACCGCGACGGTGGAATTCGACTCACGCGCCGTCACGCCGGGCGGGTTGTTCCTGGCGCTGCCGGGAGCGCGGGCCGACGGGCATGACTTCGCGGACTCGGCGGTCGCCGCCGGTGCGGTCGCCGTCCTGGCGGCGCGGCCGGTCGGGGTACCGGCCATCGTGGTGCCCCCGCAACCGGCGGCGGCACACCCGGACGCCGGGGTGCTCGAGCACGACACCGACGGGTCCGGCGCGGCGGTGCTGGGCGCGCTGGCCAAGCTGGCCCGGGCGGTGGCCGCCGAATTGGTGG
The DNA here is from genome assembly GCF_035617725.1 of Mycobacterium sp. 94-17. NCBI lineage: Bacteria > Bacillati > Actinomycetota > Actinomycetes > Mycobacteriales > Mycobacteriaceae > Mycobacterium > Mycobacterium sp. 94-17. The sequence continues at coordinate 16,850 of NZ_JAPIYN010000014.1, read as the reverse complement.
CCGGCGGGCTGACCATCGTCGGCATCACCGGATCGTCGGGAAAGACTTCGACCAAGGACCTGGTGGCGGCCGTGCTGGCACCACTGGGTGAGGTGGTCGCGCCGCCCGGGTCGTTCAACAACGAGCTGGGGCATCCGTGGACGGTGCTGCGCGCGACGGCAGACACCGACTACCTGGTGCTGGAGATGTCGGCCCGGCATCCCGGAAACATCGCCGCGCTGGCCGAGATCGCCACGCCGTCGATCGGGGTGGTCCTCAACGTCGGCACTGCGCACCTGGGCGAGTTCGGCTCACGCGAGGCCATCGCCAAGACGAAATCCGAACTGCCACAATCCGTTCCCGCGTCCGGCGTGGTGATCCTGAACGTTGACGATCCGGCCGTGGCGGACATGGCGCGGGTGACCGCCGCCCGCGTGGTCCGGGTCGGCCGCGCGGAGCACACCAGGGGCGGGCACACCGACGCGGTCCCCAGCGATCTGTGGGCGGGCCCGGTGTCGCTCGACGGGTTGGCCAGGCCCCGGTTCACGCTGAACCGGCGCGACGCGTCCGGGGTGAGCCAGGTGCCGGTGCAACTCGGCGTCTACGGCGATCACCAGGTGGGCAACGCGCTGTGCGCGGCCGCGGTCGCGCTGGAATGCGGCGCCGGGCTCGAGCAGGTGGCGGCCGCGCTCGCCGGGACCGGCCCGGTGTCGCGGCACCGCATGCAGGTCACCACCCGCACCGACGGCGTCACCGTCATCGACGACGCGTACAACGCCAACCCCGATTCGATGCGGGCCGGGCTGCAGGCGCTGGCCTGGATCGCACATGGCGAGGGCGCCGGGCACGGCCGCGCCGAAAAGCGCAGGAGTTGGGCGGTGCTCGGCGAGATGGCCGAGCTCGGTGAGGATGCCATAGCCGAGCACGATCGCATCGGCCGGCTGGCCGTGCGCTTAGATGTGTCTCGACTCGTCGTCGTGGGAAGTGGGAGGTCGATGAGCGCCATGCACCACGGAGCGGTCATGGAGGGTTCCTGGGGCACCGCCGACAAGGGAGCCGTCAACGTCGCGGACCGTGATGCCGCCCTGGCGTTGCTGCGGGCCGAGGTGCAACCCGGCGACGTCGTCCTGGTCAAGGCGTCGAACTCGGCCGGGCTCGGCGCGCTGGCCGATGCCCTGGCCGCCGAAGGCCCCGAGGGTGGGACGCGCGCATGAGACAGATCCTCATCGCCGTCGCCGTCGCGCTGACCGTGTCGATCCTGCTGACCCCGGCGCTGATCCGGCTGTTCACCCGGCAGGGGTTCGGCCACCACACCCGCGAGGACGGGCCCCCGACCCACCACGCCAAACGGGGCACGCCGTCGATGGGCGGCGTGGCCATCCTGGCCGGCATCTGGGCGGGCTACCTGGGCACGCACCTGGCCGGGATGGCCTTCGACGGGGAAGGCATCACCGTGTCGGGCCTGTTGGTGCTGGGCCTGGCCACCGTGCTCGGTGGCGTCGGATTCCTCGACGACCTGATCAAGGTCCGGAGGTCACGCAATCTCGGCCTGAACAAGACGGCCAAGACCGCGGGCCAGGTCGGTGCCGCGGTCATCTTCGGCGTGCTGGCGCTGCAATTCCACAACAGCAACGGCCTGACCCCGGCCAGCGCGGACCTGTCCTACGTACGCGAGATCGCCACCGTCACCCTGGCTCCGGCACTGTTCGTGTTGTTCTGCGTGGTCATCGTGACCTCCTGGTCCAACGCGGTCAACTTCACCGACGGTCTGGACGGGCTGGCCGCCGGCACCATGGCGATGGTCACCGCCGCCTACGTGTTGATCACCTTCTGGCAGTACCGCAACGCGTGCGCCACCGCGCCCGGGCTGGGCTGCTACAACGTGCGCGACCCGCTGGACCTCGCGCTGGTCGCGGCCGCCACGGCCGGAGCCTGCATCGGCTTTCTGTGGTGGAACGCCGCGCCCGCCAAGATCTTCATGGGCGACACCGGATCCCTGGCGCTGGGCGGCATCATCGCGGGCATCTCGGTCACCAGCCGGACCGAGATCCTCGCCATCGTGCTGGGTTCACTGTTCGTCGCCGAAGCCGGTTCAGTTGTGTTGCAGATCTTGACGTTTCGGACCACCGGGCGCCGGGTGTTCCGGATGGCGCCCTTCCACCACCACTTCGAACTGGCCGGCTGGGCCGAGACCACGGTCATCATCCGCTTCTGGTTGCTCACCGCGATCGCCTGCGGCCTGGGGGTGGCCCTTTTCTACGGTGAGTGGCTGGGCGCGATCGGTGCCTGATGAGCGGTCTTGAGGCCCCGCTGGAACCGTTGGCGCCCGGCGCGCCGGTGCTGGTGGCCGGGGGCGGGGTAACGGGCAAGGCGGTGCTGGCGGCGCTGACCCGGTTCGGCGCGGCACCGACGCTGTGTGACGACGACCCCGGCAGGTTGCGCCCCTTTGCAGACGCGGGAGTGGCGACCGCGTCCACGTCGGCCGCCGTCGAGCAGGTCGCCCGTTATGCCCTGGTGGTCGTCAGTCCCGGTTTCGCGCCGACCGCGCCTGTGCCGGTCGCCGCGGCGGCGGCAGGCGTGCCGGTTTGGGGTGACGTGGAGCTGGCCTGGCGGCTCGACGCTGCCGGCCATTACGGGCCGTCGCGCCGCTGGCTGGTGGTGACCGGGACGAACGGCAAGACGACCACCACGTCGATGCTGCACGCCATGCTGACCGCCGGGGGCCGGCGCAGCCTGCTGTGCGGGAACATCGGCGACCCGGTGCTCGACGTGCTCGATCAACCGGCCGAGCTGCTGGCCGTCGAGCTGTCCAGCTTCCAATTGCATTGGGCGCCCTCGCTACAGCCCGAGGCCGGTGCGGTGCTCAACATCGCCGAGGACCATCTGGACTGGCACGGCAGCCTGGCCGCCTACGCCGCGGCGAAGGCGCGGGTGCTCGACGGCCGGGTGGCGGTGGTGGGCCTGGACGACGGCCGGGCGGCGGCGCTGCTGGACACCGCCCGGGCGGCGGTGCGGGTCGGCTTCCGGCTGGGCGAACCGGCGGCGGGGGAGCTGGGCGTGCGCGGGGGTCACCTGGTCGACCGCGCCTTCGCCGACGACCTGGCCCTGCTGCCGGTCGCGTCCATCCCGGTGCCGGGGCCGGTCGGGGTGCTCGACGCGCTGGCCGCCGCGGCGCTGGCGCGCTGTGTCGACGTGTCCGCCGAGGCGATTTCGTCCGCGATCGCTAACTTCCGGGTGGGCCGGCACCGGGCCGAAGTCGTTGCCGTCGCCGACGGCGTCACCTACGTCGACGACTCCAAGGCGACCAATCCCCACGCTGCCGAAGCGTCCGTGCTGGCCTACCCCCGGGTGGTGTGGATCGCCGGCGGCCTGCTCAAGGGCGCATCGGTGGACGCCGAGGTCGCCAGGATGTCGTCGCGGCTGGTCGCGGCCGTGCTCATCGGCCGAGATCGGCACGAGGTTGCCGAGGCGTTATCGCGACACGCGCCGGATGTACCCGTCCTGCACGTAGTGACAGGCGAGGATGCTGGTATGGATGCGACTGCTGTGGTTCTTGGGGCAGATGTGACGGAAGTGAAACAACGGGATGACGATCTGGGCACAGCGGTGATGAACGCGGCGGTCGCCGCGGCGCGTACCGTGGCAAAGCCCGGCGACACCGTCCTGCTGGCACCCGCGGGCGCATCGTTCGACCAATTCACGGGTTACGCCCACCGCGGCGACGCCTTCGCGTCCGCCGTACGCGCGGCGCTCCGGTAGGGCGGGCGTGGGTAACGCACTGACTCGGCTGCTGGGCCGGGGTAAAGACGCCACCGAGACCGCCACGCCCGAGCCGGGGGCGGCCGATGACGCCGCGGGCAAGGACGCGGAAGCGTCCACGGAAGCCAAGCCCAAAAAGGAGAAGGCCAAGAAAGACAAGGCCAACGACGGCGCTTCGCGCAGCCGGTTCGGCGCCTGGCTGAGTCGGCCAATGACGTCGTTTCACCTGATCATCGCGGTGACGGCGCTGCTGACCACGCTCGGGCTGATCATGGTGCTGTCGGCGTCGGGCGTGCGGTCCTACGACGCCGACGGATCGGCCTGGGTGATCTTCGGCAAGCAGGTGCTGTGGACCGTGATCGGCCTGATCGCCTGCTACGCGTCACTGCGGATGTCGGTCCGGTTCATCCGCCGCGTCGCGTTCGCCGGCTACGTGGTCACGGTCATCCTGCTGGTGCTGGTCCTCGTCCCCGGTATCGGCAACCTGGCCAACGGGTCCCGCAAGTGGTTCGTGGTGGCGGGCTTCTCGATGCAGCCCTCCGAGCTGGCCAAGATCGCGTTCGCCATCTGGGGTGCGCACATGCTGGCCGCCCGTCGCCTGGAGCGGGCATCTCTGCGTGAACTGCTGATCCCGCTGGTGCCCGCGGCGGTGATCGCGCTGGCCTTGATCGTGGCGCAGCCCGACCTCGGCCAGACGGTGTCGCTGGGCATCATCCTGCTGGCGTTGCTGTGGTACGCGGGCCTGCCGCTACGCGTCTTCGTCACCTCCCTGATGTCCGTCTTCGTGGCCGGCGCGATCCTGGCCATGTCGGCCGGGTACCGGTCGGACCGGGTGCGGTCCTGGATCAACCCCGAGAACGACCCGCAGGACACCGGCTACCAGGCCCGACAGGCCAAATTCGCGCTGGCGCACGGCGGTGTCTTCGGCGACGGTCTGGGCCAGGGCGTCGCCAAATGGAATTACCTGCCCAACGCCCACAACGACTTCATCTTCGCGATCATCGGCGAGGAGCTCGGTTTCATCGGGGCGTTTGCGCTGCTGGTGCTGTTCGGGCTGTTCGCCTACACCGGGATGCGGATCGCCCGCCGCTCGGCCGACCCGTTCCTGCGGCTGCTGACCGCAACCACCACCATGTGGGTGCTGGGCCAGGCGTTCATCAACATCGGCTACGTGATCGGCATCCTGCCGGTCACCGGCATTCAGCTGCCGCTCATCTCTGCCGGTGGAACATCGACCGCGGCAACGCTTTTCATGATCGGCATCATGGCAAATGCGGCGCGTCACGAACCCGAGGCGGTGGCGACGCTGCGGGCCGGCGCTGACGACAAGGTGAACCGCATCCTGCGGCTGCCGCTGCCCGAGCCCTACTCGCCGACCCATCTCGAGGCCGCACGCGATCGCAAGCGTGCCCGTCCGAAGCCGCCCGAGCCGTCGCGCAAGGGCGCAGGCGCGGCCGGGCGCAAGGCTACCCAGAAGGCCTCCCGCAACACGTCCCACCCGGTCTCCCGCACGGCCTCGCGCAAGGCCGACGGGCCGCTGGGGCCGGCGCTACCGCGCACCGCCGGCCGGCCGGCTCCCCAGACTGGGGGTACCGCCCGATCACGGGCCAGGCATCATGGATCTGGCCAGCGTCAGCCACGACGCGCTCGCGCACTGGAAGGTCAGCGTTACGGGTGAACCACACGGTCAACACGCCGACCGGCGGGCGGGGGTCAGACCCTTCGCCCGCCGGTGCCGCGTTGTCGTCTTTTCAGCCCGTCAAGCCACTGTCGGTGGTGCTCGCCGGCGGGGGCACGGCCGGTCACGTCGAGCCGGCGATGGCCGTCGCCGACGCGCTGAGCGGTCTCGACCCGCAGGTGCGGATCACCGCGCTGGGCACTGCCCGCGGGCTGGAGACCCGGCTGGTGCCCGAACGCGGCTATGACCTCGAGCTGATCACGCCGGTGCCGCTGCCGCGCAAGCCGAGCGGCGACCTGGCCCGGCTGCCGTCACGCGTGTGGCGGGCCGTCCGGGAAACCCGGGCCGTGCTCAGGGCGGTCGACGCCGACGTGGTGGTCGGTTTCGGGGGGTACGTGGCATTGCCGGCGTATCTCGCCGCACGCGGTGTCTCGCCGCGCAAGCCGCGGATCCCGGTGCTCATCCACGAAGCCAATGCCAGCGCCGGGCTGGCCAACCGGGTCGGCGCCCGCACCGCCGAGCGGGTATTGTCCGCGGTCGCCGACTGCGGGCTGCCGCGCGCCGAGGTGGTCGGGGTGCCGGTGCGCGAGGCCATCACCTCGCTGGACCGCGCGGCGCTGCGCGACGAGGCGCGCCGCCACTTCGGCTTCGCCGGCGACGCCCGGGTGCTGCTGGTGTTCGGTGGCTCGCAGGGCGCGGTCTCGCTGAATCGGGCGGTCAGCGGGGCGGCCGCCGGGCTGGCCGCCGCCAGCGTCGCCGTGTTGCATGCGCACGGGCCCAAGAACACGCTCGACCTGCGCGAACCCCGGCCGGGTGAGCCGCCGTACGTGGCGGTTCCCTACCTCGACCGGATGGATCTGGCCTATTCGGCCGCCGACCTGGTGATCTGCCGGTCCGGTGCGATGACGGTGGCCGAGGTCTCGGCCGTGGGGTTGCCGGCCATCTACGTGCCGCTGCCGATCGGCAATGGCGAGCAGCGGCTCAACGCCCTGCCGGTGGTCGACGCCGGCGGCGGCATGATCGTCGCCGACGCCGATCTGACGCCCGAGCTGGTGGCCCGCGAGGTGGCGGGGCTGGTGGGCGACCCGCCGCGCCTGGCGGCCATGACGACCGCCGCCGCGCTGGTGGGCCACCCCGACGCCGCGCGCCAGGTGGCCCAGGTGGCGCTGGATATCGCCCGAAACGCACGGCTCGGCCGGTCGCCCGCCGGAGGAAAACCGTGACCACCGAACAGCTGCCGCCCGAGCTGCAGCGGGTGCACATGGTCGGCATCGGGGGTGCCGGCATGTCGGGCATCGCCCGCATCCTGCTCGACCGGGGCGGGCTGGTGTCGGGCTCGGATGCCAAGGAGTCCCGCGGCATTCACGCGCTGCGCGCCCGGGGCGCGCAGATCACCATCGGGCACGACCCGGCCTCGCTCGATCTGCTGCCCGGCGGCGCCACCGCGGTCATCACGACGCACGCCGCCATCCCGAAGACCAACCCCGAGCTCGTCGAGGCCCGGCGGCGCGGCATTCCGGTGATCCTGCGACCGGCCGTGCTGGCCAAGCTGATGCACGGGCGCACCACGCTGATGGTCACCGGCACGCACGGCAAGACGACCACGACGTCGATGTTGATCGTGGCGCTGCAGCATTGCGGGCGCGACCCCTCCTTCGCGGTCGGCGGCGAGATGGGGGAGGCGGGCACCAACGCCCACCACGGCAGCGGCGACTGTTTCGTCGCGGAGGCCGACGAGAGCGACGGCTCGCTGCTCGAGTACACGCCCAACGTCGCGGTGGTCACCAACATCGAGACCGACCATCTGGACTTCTACGGCAGCGCCGACGCCTATGTGGCGGTGTTCGACGCCTTCGTGGAGCGGCTGGCCCCCGGCGGGGCACTGGTGGTGTGCGTCGACGACCCGGGGGCGGCGGCGCTGGCCCGGCGCACCGCCGAGCTGGGCATCCGGGTGCTGCGTTACGGGACCTCACCCGACGGTGACGAAATGGCGGCGACGTTGTTGTCGTGGCAGCAGCAGGGCACCGAAGCCGTCGCGCAGATCCGGCTGGCCCCCGAACTGGACCCGGAGCAGCTTCCGCGGGTGATGCGGTTGTCGGTGCCCGGCCGCCATATGGCGCTCAACGCGATGGGCGCGTTGCTGGCGGCGCTCGAGATCGGCGCCCCGGTCGACGCCCTGCTGGACGGCCTGGCCGGCTTCGAGGGCGTGCGCCGGCGTTTCGAGCTGGTCGGTAGCGCGGCCTCGGTGCGGGTGTTCGACGACTACGCGCATCACCCGACCGAGATCGTCGCCACGCTGGGGGCGGTCCGCACCCTGCTCGAGCAGAGCGGTGACGGCCGCAGCATCGCGGTGTTCCAGCCCCACTTGTATTCGCGGACAAAGGCTTTCGCCGAGGAGTTCGGGCGCGCCCTGGACGCGGCGGACGAGGTTTTCGTTCTCGACGTCTACGGCGCCCGCGAGCAACCGCTGCCCGGCGTCAGCGGGGCCGCCGTCGCCGAGCACGTTCACGTGCCGGTGCGCTATCTCCCGCACTTCGCCGCGGCCGCCGAGCAGGTGGCCGCGGCCGCCGGGCCGGGCGACGTCATCGTCACCATGGGGGCCGGCGATGTGACGCTGCTGGGGCCCGAGATCGTCGCGGCGTTGCGGGTGCGGGCCAACCGCGGCGCCCCCGGGGCATTGCGATGACCCAGCCGGACGACCCCGTCTCGGCCGATGTGACCGGCGAACAGGCGGCCGTCGGCCAACCTGCCGGTTCCCCCGGCGACGTAGCGTCCACCGAACCGCTTGTCGCCCAGGAGAACGCGGACGGCGCTGCGGGCGACGAGAACGAGGCGGACACGGACGACGCCGAGGGCCCCCGGCGGCGGGCCCGCCGGGAGCGCGCCGAACGCCGCACCGCACAGGCCCGCGCCAGGGCCATCGAAGAGGCCCGCCGCGAAGCGAAGCGCCGGGCCGGCGGACGGCTGGTCAGCGAGCCCAAACCCGTTGCGCGCGGCGTCGTTCGAGGCCTCAAGATGCTGCTGGCCACCGTCCTGCTGGTGATAGTCGGTATCGGCTTGGCGTTGATCCTCTATTTCACGCCCGCGATGTCGGCCCGCAACGTCGTCGTCGTCGGCACCGGGGTGGTGACGCGGGAAGAGGTCCTCGACGCGGCGCGGGTGCGGCCCGGAACGCCGCTGCTGCAGATCAACACCAGCCAGGTCGCGGACCGGGTGGCGGCGATCCGGCGGGTGGCGAGCGCCCGGGTGCAGCGCCAATACCCGTCGGCGCTGCGGATCACCATTGTCGAGCGAGTTCCGGTGGCGGTCAAGGACTTTGCCGACGGCCCGCATCTGTTCGACCGCGACGGCGTGGACTTCGCGACCGGGCCGCCACCACCGGCGTTGCCGTATCTCGATGTCGCGGATCCGGGGCCGAACGACCCGGCGACCAAGGCGGCCCTGCAGGTCCTGACCGCGCTGCGTCCCGAGGTCGAGGGTCAGGTCGGCCGCGTCGCGGCGCCGTCGGTCGCGTCGATCACCCTGACGCTGGGCGACGGCCGGGTGGTGATCTGGGGGACTACCGACCGCACCGACGAGAAGGCCGAGAAGCTGGCCGCGCTGCTGACCCAGCCGGGCAAGGTCTACGACGTGTCCAGCCCGGATCTCCCGACGGTCAAGTAGCGATCTTCGTCACGGCGCACGTCCCGGCGCGCCGCCGAACAGCGCTCACGCCGCCCGGTGCGGGAAAATTGCCGAAAATTTGCGGGACGCGTGTCGGCGCGCCTGCGGGGTTAGGGCGCGCGATACCCATACCGTTCTGGTTGCGCGGAGCTACTTGACATAACTCTAACTCTATGGTTGAGGTTGAGGGTTTGCCAGGGAGGGCCGCCACGGTCCGGAGGAGCCCACCGCCGGGAGAGCTGAGCCAAGCCCATCAGGGAGGAAGACGAATGATGACCCCCCCGCATAACTATCTGGCCGTCATCAAGGTCGTGGGTATCGGTGGTGGCGGCGTCAACGCCGTGAACCGGATGATCGAACAAGGCCTCAAAGGCGTGGAGTTCATCGCGATCAACACCGACGCGCAGGCGCTGTTGATGAGTGATGCCGACGTCAAACTCGACGTCGGTCGCGAGTCCACGCGTGGCCTGGGCGCCGGGGCGGACCCCGAGGTCGGCCGCAAGGCCGCCGAGGACGCCAAGGACGAGATCGAGGAGCTGCTGCGCGGCGCGGACATGGTGTTCGTCACCGCCGGTGAGGGTGGCGGAACCGGGACCGGCGGGGCGCCCGTCGTCGCCAGCATCGCGCGCAAGCTGGGCGCGCTGACCGTGGGCGTGGTCACCCGGCCGTTCTCGTTCGAGGGCAAGCGGCGCGGCAACCAGGCCGAGAGCGGCATCTCGGCGCTGCGCGAGAGCTGCGACACCCTGATCGTGATCCCCAATGACCGGCTGCTGCAGATGGGCGATGCCGCGGTGTCGCTGATGGACGCCTTCCGCAGCGCCGACGAGGTGCTGCTCAACGGTGTCCAGGGCATCACTGACCTGATCACCACGCCGGGCCTGATCAACGTGGACTTCGCCGACGTCAAGGGCATCATGTCCGGCGCGGGAACGGCCCTGATGGGCATCGGCTCGGCCCGCGGCGAGGGTCGTTCGCTCAAGGCCGCCGAGATCGCGATCAACTCGCCGCTGCTGGAAGCCTCGATGGAGGGCGCGCACGGCGTGCTGATGTCGATCGCCGGCGGCAGCGACCTGGGCCTGTTCGAGATCAACGAGGCCGCCTCGCTGGTGCAGGACGCCGCCCACCAGGACGCCAACATCATCTTCGGCACCGTGATCGACGACTCGCTGGGCGACGAGGTGCGCGTCACCGTCATCGCCGCCGGCTTCGACGCGACCGGCGCCGGGCGCAAACCCGTCATCGGCGGCGGCGCCGAGAACGAGAAGACCGGCGGTGCGCACCGGATCGAGTCGGCGAAGGCGGGCAAACTGACCTCGACGCTGTTCGAGCCGGTCGACGCGGTCAGCGTGCCGGTGCACACCAACGGCTCGACCTTGAATATCGGCGGCGATGACGACGACGTCGACGTGCCGCCGTTCATGCGCCGCTGAGACCCATGCCGGTGACCGTGGACCCCCGACCGCGAGAGTCGGGGCCGCCTGGCCGACAGGAAAACTCAGATACTGGTCACGTGAGCGTTCGCATCCGGCGAGTTACCACCACCCGCGCCGGTGGTGTCTCGACCCCGCCCTTCGACAGCTTCAACCTGGGCGACCACGTCGGCGACGACCCGGCGGCGGTGGCCGAGAACCGCGCGCGGCTGGCCGCCGCCATCGGCCTGCGCGCCGGCCGCGTGGTCTGGATGAACCAGGTCCACGGCGCGCGGGTCGAGGTGGTCGACGCGGCGCGCGCCACCGCGGTCGACAACACCGACGCGTTGGTGACCCGCACCGCGCGACTCGCACTGGCGGTGGTCACCGCCGACTGCGTACCGGTGTTGATGGCCGATGCGCGCGCCGGCGTGGCCGCGGCCGTGCACGCCGGCCGGGTGGGTGCCCAGCGCGGGGTGGTGGCCCGCACGGTGGAGACGATGGTCGAGCTGGGAGCGCGGCCCGAGGACATTTCGGCGCTGTTGGGCCCGGCGGTCAGCGGCCGCAACTACGAAGTGCCCGCGGCCATGGCCGACGAGGTCGAGGCGGCGCTGCCGGGCAGCCGGACCACCACCGCCGCGGGAACTCCCGGGCTCGATCTGCGAGCCGGAATCGCCTGTCAACTAACGAATTTGGGCGTGACGGCAGTCGATATCGATCCACGATGCACGGTCGACGATCCGGCGTTGTTCAGTCATCGCCGGGATGCGCCGACCGGCCGGCTGGCCTCACTGGTCTGGATGGAGTGACCGCGATGGCGGTAGAGATACCTGCCGGGGGAGACCGCGAATCGGAGCTTACTCATGCGCTGGCGTCGGTGCGCTCGCGCCTGGCGGCGGCGGCCGAAGCCGCGGGCCGCAATGTCGGCGAAATCGAAGTTCTGCCCATCACCAAATACTTTCCGGCATCCGACGTGGTGATTTTGTCCCGGTTGGGGTGTCGCATCGTCGGCGAATCGCGGGACCAGGAAGCGACGGCGAAAGTGGCCGAAGTCGCCCGACTGCTGGCGGCATTGGGGCGCGCGGACGTCGCAAATCCCCGCTGGCACATGGTGGGTCATATCCAGCGGAATAAGGCCCGGTCGGTGGCGCGGTGGGCGCACACCGCCCATTCGGTGGACAGCACGCACCTGGTGACCGCGCTCGACAGGGGGGTGGCGGCAGCACTGGCCGAGGGCCGTCGCACCGCGCCGATGCGGATCTACGTGCAGGTCAGCCTCGACGGTGACGAGTCTCGCGGCGGCGTCGACATCGCGCGACCTGGAGCCGTCGACCAGGTGTGCGACCGGGTCGAGGACTCCAAGAACCTGGACCTGGTCGGGCTGATGGGGATTCCACCGTTGGATGCGGACCCCGACGAGGCCTTTGACCGGCTCCGATCCGAGCATCGGCGGGTGCTCGAGGCGCACCGCAATGCCGTCGGGCTGTCCGCCGGGATGTCCAATGACTTCGAGAACGCCGTCAAACACGGTTCGACATGTGTGCGTGTCGGTACCGCGCTATTGGGTCCGCGGCGGTTACCGTCACCGTAAGTAGTCACTGCAGTAACAGCTTTATCACTAACACCAGTACTCCCAGGGGCTAGAAGGGTCAACGCAATGAGCACACTGCACAAAGTCAAGGCCTATTTCGGTATGGCCCCGATGGACGACTACGAGGACGAGTATTACGACGACCACGCTCCGTCCCGTGGTTTTCCGCGACCGCGCTTCGACGACGGATACGGTCGCTACGACCAAGACGACTACGACGACCCGCGCCGTGAGCCCGCCGACTATGCACCGCCCGCCGGTTACCGCGGCGGCTACGCGGACGAACCCCGCTACGGCGCCGTCCACCCCCGCGAGTTCGACCGCGGCGAGCGTGGCGGCCCGCGCTTCGGATCGTGGTTGCGCAATTCCACCCGCGGGGCGCTGGCGATGGACCCGCGCCGGATGGCGATGATGTTCGAAGAGGGCCACCCGCTGTCGAAGATCACCACACTGCGCCCCAAGGACTACAGCGAGGCCCGCACCATCGGTGAGCGTTTCCGCGATGGCACCCCGGTCATCATGGACTTGGTGTCGATGGACAACGCCGACGCCAAGCGGCTCGTCGACTTCGCGGCAGGCCTGGCGTTCGCGTTGCGGGGCTCCTTCGACAAAGTCGCGACCAAGGTGTTCCTGCTGTCCCCCGCCGACGTGGACGTATCCCCGGAGGAGCGGCGCCGGATCGCCGAAACCGGTTTCTACGCTTACCAATAGACGTTTCCGCCGCCCGCTGCGCCGCGGGCGGCCCGCTTAGTCTACGGGTCCTCGGGGCGGCTTGAGATAGGGTCCCTGACCCGGAGTCGGTACGCTGGCAGGCGCCGCGCTGATCCGCGGCGCTTGGTATCGCTTCTCTTCTCATGGGTAAGGTCGGGGCACTTCAGTTGGTGTTGTTCTTTCAGATCCTCGGGTTCGCGCTGTTCATTTTCTGGCTGCTGCTCATCGCCCGGGTCGTCGTCGAATTCATCCGCTCGTTCAGCCGGGACTGGCATCCCACCGGCATCACCGTGGTGGTCCTGGAGATCATCCTGTCCATCACCGATCCGCCGGTGAAACTGCTCCGCAGGCTGATTCCGCAACTCACCATCGGGGCCGTCCGCTTCGACCTGTCGATCATGGTGTTGTTGCTCGTCGCGTTCATCGGCATGCAACTGGCGTTCGGGGCCGCGGCGCAGGCCGTGGGTGGCCCGGCGGCGTGAGGCCGTTCCGGCCCGGAGACGGTTCGGCCACGTTTTAGCGTCGGTTCGGTTCGCGCGATTTCAAACTTCTAAGAATTCGGATTTTATTGGCCTCAGTGTTTGAAATTGGCTCTTATTTATTGGGCTAATCGGCAACGGTCGCGCCTGGTGTGACAGGATGGACGGCAGTTGCACCACGGCTACCACTGCGTTCTACACTTTCCAGAACGTGCGACAGGAACTTAGGGGACGAAACAATGCCGCTTACACCAGCCGACGTTCACAATGTGGCGTTCAGTAAGCCGCCGATCGGCAAGCGGGGCTACAACGAAGACGAGGTCGACGCCTTCCTCGATCTGGTGGAAGCCGAACTGACGCGGCTGATCGAAGAGAACGGCGATCTGCGCCAGCGGATCGAAGAGCTGGACCACGAGCTGGCCTCCGGCGGCGGCTCGGCGACGTCGGCCGCGGCCGCCGCGCCGACTCAGGCGATTCCCGTACGCGAACCCGTCCCCGAGCCGGAACCGGTCAAGGTGGCGCAGGCCGCGGCCCCGGCCGCCGCGGCGGCGAGCAACGAGGAACAGGCCATGAAGGCCGCCCGGGTGCTCACGCTGGCGCAGGACACCGCCGACCGCCTGACCAGCACGGCCAAGACCGAGTCGGAGAAGATGCTGGCCGATGCCCGCTCTAACGCCGACCAGATTCTCAGCGAGGCGCGCAGCACCGCCGAGACCACGGTCGCCGATGCCCGGCAGCGCGCGGACGCCATGCTGTCGGATGCCCAGACCCGCTCCGAGACCCAGCTGCGTCAGGCCCAGGAGAAGGCCGACGCCCTGCAGGCCGACGCCGAACGCAAGCACTCCGAGATCATGGGCACCATCAACCAGCAGCGCACCGTCCTGGAAGGCCGCCTCGAGCAGCTCCGCACGTTCGAGCGCGAATATCGCACCCGGCTCAAGACCTATCTGGAGTCTCAGTTGGAGGAACTCGGGCAGCGCGGGTCCGCGGCGCCGGTGGACTCCAGCGCGGACGCGGGCAGCTTCGACCAGTTCAACCGGGGCAACAACTAGCCTTTCCAGGCGTGCCGGTCACTTGCCGGGCCTCGGGGTTGGCACGCTGGGTCGTTGAAAGTCGATGCAACCGCGGTCCGCTCGTCGCTTGGAGGATGACTGATGCTCATCATTGCGCTGGTCTTGGCCCTGATCGGGCTCGTCGCGTTGGTATTCGCGGTCGTCACCAGCAACGAGCTGGTGGCCTGGGTGTGCATCGCCGCCAGCGTGGTGGGCGTGGTGCTGCTGATCCTGGACGCCGTGCGCGAGCGCCAGCGGCGTGACCTGGGCGACGAAGCCGACGAAGCCCACGCCGACGAGGCGCACGCCGACGAGGCCCATGCTTCTGACGAGGACGACTACGTCGACTACCCCGAAGAAGTCACGACGTCCGACGAGCCGGCGACCGCCACGGAGACCGAGGAGTCCAAGGTCGCGGCCGAGGGCCGCGGCGACGAGGCCGCCAAGTAGCCCCTTCGCCGCCTCAGCGCGCCAAGTGGGTCGGCGTAGCGAGCAGTTCGCGGACCTCCTCGTCACTGACCTGATGGAAGTCGTCGTAGACCTGCCCGACCGCCTCGAACCCGGGCGGCATGGTGGCGCACACGACGTCGTCGGCCTCCCGCGCGAGCTCGCGGCAGGTCGCTTCGGGCCCCACCGGAACGGCCACCACGATCGATTTCGGGCCCGCGGCGCGGATGGCCCGCACCGCTGCGAGCATGCTTGCGCCCGTTGCGATTCCGTCGTCGACCAGGATGACGATCCTGTCCCGCAGGTCGGCGGTCGGCCGGCCGCCCCGGTAGGTGTGCTCGCGCCGGAGCAGCTCTGCCGTCTCGCTGTCGATCACCCCGCGCACCTGCTCGTCGGTGACGCGTAGGCCGGCCACCACGTCCTCGTTCATCACCACGCCGCCGCCGCTGGCCAATGCGCCCATGGCCAATTCCGGCCATTGCGGTACGCCGAGCTTGCGGACCAGGAACACGTCGAGCGGCGCCCCCAAGGCCGCGGCGATCTCCCAGGCCACCGGCACGCCGCCACGGGCCAGCCCGAAGACCAGCACATCGCCCCGGCCGCGGTACGCCACCAGCTCTTGCGCCAGCTCGCGGCCGGCCTCCCGTCGGTCCACGAACGTCTTCGGTGATGTCCGCCGGAAAAAGCCACTCGGTGGGTTCATTCGTCTGCGCTCCCGGCTGCTGGGCCTTGTTCCAGGTTACGTGCGCCGGGCAAGACCCGAAGGGCGTCGGCGACTCTAGGGCTGCACCAGGATCCGAATGGGGTTGTCTTGCTGCCGTTCTAGCCTGTCGATGCCCGTGGCGACGTCCTCGAGCGGCACGATCCCGCTGATCGACCGCGACAGGTCGAGCCTGCCCAGCGACACCAGCATCGCCAGCGTGGAGATGTCGACGTTTTTGTAGCCGAGATGGCCGAGCACCTGTTTCTGCGTCAGGCCGAACATCGACGTCGGCCCCACGGTGGGCTCTTGGGCGCTCATGCCGACCGCGACCAACCGGCCGCCGACCGTCAACTGCCCCAGCGCCTGTTCGAACGTCGACTTGAGTCCGACCGCGTCGAACGCGACGTCCAGCCCGCGCCCACCGGTGGCCTCGGCGATCTTCTCGCCGAGATGGTCGTCGCGGGAGTCGAATGCGTAGTCGGCGCCGAGTTCCAGCGCCCGCTCGAGGACTTCGGGTTTGATGTCGACGGCGATCACCGGAGCCGCTCCGACCAACCGGGCCAGTTGTGCGATGTGGGTGCCGACGCCGCCGAGTCCCCACACCCCGACCGATTCGCCGATGCCGACCCTGCCGGTGCGCACCACCGCGCCGTAGGGCGTCGACACCGCGTCGGCCAGGATCGCGGCCTGCTCCAGCGGCACGTTGTCCGGCACCCGCGTGAGCCCGAACGCCTGCGCGACGGTGTATTCGGCCCACCCGCCGTCGTAGGCGAAGGCCATCAACTGAATCCTCATGCAGTTGACGACGTCCCCGCGTCGGCAGTTCGCGCACCGCAGGCAGGGCCGGCCGGCCGCGACGATGACGCGATCGCCTTCGGCCCAGCCCGTCACCCCCGGGCCGAGTTTGGCAATGGTGCCCGAGGTCTCGTGCCCCTGCGTCACTACCGGGATCTGGGCGGGGAAGGTGCCGTTGATCAGGCTGAGGTCGGAATGGCAGATGCCACAGAAGGCGACCTTCACCAGTACCTCGCCCGGGCCCGGCTCCGGGACCGGAACATCTTCCACGACAACCCTTTTGGTGTCGGCATAGAAGCGTTCGGCCCGCATCGTCGCGGTCATCTCGGTCGCCTGGTCATGACGTGTACTCCCTTGTCGGTCCGCATGACCAATCATTGTGGCCGGATGCCGGCGACGTCGGTGAGGTTTCCAGCCGGTCGCATACCGCCAACCCGCTCGCGCGTCACCCATTACTCAGCACAGTGTGAGCCCCACGAATTCTGCGAACCCGCTCGTGTGTCCGAGGGGTGTGTGAGTTCACGACATAGGTGACAGATGAGTCGCGTCATGGGTTACACCTGCGAAGGGCTTCGATGAGTCGC